>JAZDLJ010000071.1:0-2703 GCA_043802115.1 bacterium
GGATGCAGATCTTGAGTATAATCCAAATGAATATGTAAATCTTATAAATCCAATAATCGAAGGGAGGGCTGAAGTAGTATATGGCTCAAGATTTATGGGGGATAAACCACACAGAGTACTTTACTTTTGGCATTACCTTGGGAATAAGATATTAACCCTGTTTTCTGATATGCTTACCAACCTAAACTTGACTGATATGGAGACAGGTTACAAGGCGTTTAAGACTCAGATTATTAAGGGTATAACAATCGAGCAGAATGGATTTGGAATAGAACCAGAGATTACAGCTAAGATTGCTAAAAAGAAATGTCAGGTTTATGAGATTGGTATTTCCTATAGTGGGAGAAGTTATGCAGAAGAAAAAAAATAAATTGGAAAGATGGGATTATTGCTTTTTGGTGTATTGTGAGGTATTCTTTGTTTAATTAAAGCATAGGGACTAACTAGCGAGCGAGAATTAACATGTCCTCCTATAAATCTTAGCTTTTATCACGAAAGGTATCCACCTACTTAAGTTCAAAAAATGAGAATTATGCTTAACTTGGCATCAAATTTTCTTTTTCTAATATACCTTTTAATCTTAAACTATTTTACTGGATATATATTTTCCCCAGATAAAAAAAAATTATTAGAAGACGGATTAATATCTTTTTTATTCACTTCTGTATGCGGTCTTATCTTAATAACTTTTCTTATGATATTTTCTAATAGATGTATGTGCTGGTTGTAGCTTAGCCAAGTGGATAAGGTTGCAAGGATATGATGTTATAGAAGTACGTGATCGAGATCATCGAATGCTTGATGAGGATATATTAAAATGGGCGGTAGAAGAAAATTCGAAGGAAGAATATGAAATTAACAATTATTTTAATGAGAGGTTGGAGTAATGATGAATAAAAAACCCAAACAAGACCCAAAACTTGCCCTTATCGGTGTAGGATATTGGGGAAGAAACCTACTTAGGAGTTTTCACACCCTTGGTGTATTAAAAGCTGCCTGCGATATAAATAATAGCCTGTGGGAAGAACACAAAAAAAAATACCCCTCAGTCCAATTTTTCAATGTCCCCTCCCCTATTTTAGATGATCCTGATATTAAGGGAATAGTCATTGCCACCCCTGCTGAGACACATTTTAAACTAGCCAAAGAAATCCTTCTTAGAAACAAACATGTCTACATAGAAAAACCCCTTGCCCTTGATATTAAACAAGGCAAAGAGTTAGTTAACCTAGCCAGAGATAAAGGACTTATCTTGATGGTAGGGCATATCTTACAATACCACCCTGCCCTGCTTAAATTAAAGGAGTTAATAAGCCAGGGGAAGCTAGGAAAGATCCAATATCTATATTCTCACCGCCTTAATATTGGTAAAATCAGGGCAGAAGAGAATATCCTCTGGAGTTTTGCCCCGCATGATATCTCTGCTATCCTTATGCTTTTAGAAGAATCTCCTGAGTCAGTACAGGCAAACGGGGGAGAATATATCCAGCCCAAAATAACCGATGTTACCATGACCAACCTTGAATTTAAAAGTGGGGTTAAAGGGCATATCTTTGTTAGCTGGTTACACCCCTTTAAAGAACAAAAATTGGTGGTAGTTGGAGATCAACAGATGGCAGTATTTGATGATCTAACCGAAGAAAAACTTTTTCTTTATCCTCACCAGATTGAATGGAAAGAACGGATTCCAGTAGCAAGTAAGGCCAAACCAGAGATAGTCCTTTTAGAGATGCAAGAGCCCTTGTTAGCCGAGTGCCAGCATTTTTTAGATTGTATAAAAACTGGGAAACAACCAAGAACAGATGGAGAAGAAGGATTACGAGTCCTTCAGGTACTTCAGGCATGTCAGGAATCGATTAATAAACAAGGACAAAAGATTTTTCTTGGTAATATTGGTAATAATAGTTTAGAATCAGGTAATAAAACAAGAGCTGGAGTTCAAATTCACCCCACAGCAGTGATAGATGATGGGTGTAAGATTGGAGATGGCACTTGTATCTGGCACTTCTCCCATATTATGACAGGAAGTATTATTGGAGAGGATTGTCGTATTGGACAGAATGTAGTAGTAGGACGTGATGTTGTTATTGGTAACGGGTGCAAGATTCAAAATAATGTCTCTGTCTATGAAGGGGTTACCTTAGAAGATGAGGTCTTCTGTGGGCCATCTATGGTTTTTACCAATGTCTTTAACCCAAGAGCCGCTGTCCCCAGGATGTCAGAGATGCGCAAGACGCTGATAAAAAAAGGGGCTACTATTGGCGCTAATGCGACAGTTGTTTGTGGGCATATAATAGGTCAATATGCCTTTATTGGTGCAGGGGCTGTGGTAACTCATGATATGCCTGATTATGCCTTGATAGTGGGTAATCCGGGGAGGATAGCTGGGTGGATGTGTCCTTGTGGGATAAAAATTCAGTTTGCTAAGGGAGGGAAGAACGGGAGTTGCCCTGAGTGTAAGACAATGGCATTCGGTTTGAAAAAAAAAATTAGTTAAATTTTTTTTTAAGCATTCTAACCTTTTGATATTTTTTATTTTCTTAAAATAGTATATTTTTTTTCATTTTCTACTTGACTATAACACAAAGATTTGAGATGATAACACCGAAAACTTTTATTAGAGAGGTGGTGTTATTATGGAACATACTGTTTCAAAACCTATAACCCTTTCAGGGAGATATTTTTCAAAGAAGGACATAAGTC
>JAZDLJ010000097.1:0-5395 GCA_043802115.1 bacterium
AAATTGCCTCTGTTTGAGCGAAGCGAGTTAGGCAATTTAGGGAAGCAAGCTTAGAAAATTCAAAAAGACTACTTCAACGAACGAAGCAAAGATTTTTGTCTTCCTACGCCCTGCAAGATTATTTTGGAAAGATGTCTATTATAAAACTTATGGTCAGATTTGAAGATATTATCGAAAAAATAGATTCTTATAATCCTTCCGCTAATATAGATTTAATAAAGCGGGCCTATATTTATTCAGCGAAGGTTCATGGTGGACAAGTAAGGCATTCTGGAGAGCCATACCTATCTCATCCCCTGGAGGTAGCAAATATAATAGTTGATTTAAAATTGGATGAAGTAGCTGTAGCTGCTGGACTCTTACATGATACCTTAGAGGATACCTTAGCTACCGTAGAGGCATTAAACAGAGATTTTGGACAAGAAGTGACTAATCTGGTTGATGGTGTGACAAAGATCAGTAAAATCTCTTTTAATTCTGCTGAAGAACGACAGGCAGAAAACTATCGAAAGATGATTTTAGCTATGGCTAAGGATATTAGGGTCATTATAATTAAGTTGGCGGATAGACTACATAATATGAGGACATTGCAATATCTCTCTTCAGATAAACAGGCGCGGATTGCCCAGGAAACGATAGATATCTATGCCCCTTTTGCCAATAGACTCGGTATAGCTAAAATTAAGTGGGAGCTGGAAGACCTTTCTTTAAAATTTTTGCATAAAGATATCTATAATGATATTGAGACGAGGATGAAGGAAAAGGAAAAAGAACGTCTTGAATTAATAGAAAAACTAACTAAGACTATAGATAATAAATTAAATGAGGCTGGGATAAAAAATCAAATCTATGGTAGATTAAAACATTTTTGTAGTATTTATTTGAAGATGGTTCGAAAAGGTGTATCCTTTGATGAGGTCTTAGACCTAGTAGCTCTTAGGGTTATTACAGAGAGTGTAAAGGATTGTTATGGGGCATTGGGAATAATCCACACCTTATGGGCGCCAATACCTGGGGAATTCGATGATTATATAGCTACGCCTAAGCCTAATATGTATCAATCTCTCCATACTGCTGTAATTGGGCCAAACGGTCAACCTTTGGAGATTCAGATTCGTACCCAGGAGATGCATAGAACTGCTGAAGAAGGGATCGCAGCCCATTGGTTGTATAAGGAAAAAGATAGTCAGGCATTGGTTAAGGATTTTGATAAAAAATTTGTCTGGTTAAAACAATTGATGGAATGGCAGCAAGATCTAAAAGATCCGAAGGAGTTTTTGCATACTGTAAAGACGGATCTTTTTCCTGATGAGGTATATGTTTTTACACCTAAGAGTGATGTAAAGGCCTTACCCAGAGGAGGTACATGTCTTGATTTTGCCTTTGCAGTTCACACGGATATTGGTTGTAAATGTATTGGAGCAAAGGTTAATGGCAAGATGGTGCCTTTAAAGTACCAATTTAAAAATGGAGACATTGTTGAAATTTGTACATCAGCCCATCAATCCCCACATCGTGACTGGTTGAAGATGGTAAAAACCTCAAAGGCAATTCATCAGATAAGACATGCCTTAAAGATTCAGGAAAGAAATAAGAGTATAAAACTAGGGGAGGAATTACTTGCCCAGGAATTTAATAAATATCACCTAACTTTAGCTAAGGTTATAAAATCAGGAGAGCTTGATAGGATTGCTAAGCAAAGAGGATTTGCTAAGAGTGAAGAATTATTTGCCTCTATTGGATATGGGAAGATAACAAGTGAAAAGGTTGTTAATCAAATTGTTTCTCCTGAAAAGGTAAAAGAGAAAAAGGATCTAATAAAAAAAGGTAAGACTAAAGGAAAAGAACAAGGCATTCCAAAAGAGGGAGGGATTATAATCGAGGGGATTGATGATATCCTGGTAAGGTTTGCTAAATGTTGCAACCCAATAAAGGGAGATGAGATTGTAGGTTTTATTACTAGAGGAAGGGGCGTTACAGTTCACACTATTAGTTGTCCTAACATTACCAGGTTTGGATATGATTTAGAAAGAAACGTAGCAGTCTCTTGGGATATGAAAAAAGTACTCATCCAGAATATAGGGCTTACTGTTGTTGCTCAAGATAAACCAGGCCTCTTAGCAAATATCTCAGCAGCAATTTTTGCAACTTCAACCAATATAGCTACTGCTGAAATGAAAACAACGCCTAATAAAAAATTATTAATCAATTTTATTCTAAATATCAACAACGTGGAGCAACTTAAAAAAATAATCTTATCGATAAAAAAGATAAAAGGGGTGATTTCTGTAGAAAGGAAGAATAAGGGGTGATTATATAGCCTTTTGTATCCTTCCTGATTTAATACATCCTGTACAGACCTTTACCCTTTTTTTTGTGCCATTAATAAGGGCTTTTACCTTCTGAATATTAGGCATCCATCTCTTTTTTGTTTTGTTATGGGCATGGCTAACATTATAACCAACAAGAGGCCCCTTCCCACAAATATCACACCTTTGAGACATTTATAATTCCTCCTTTTTCAATTATTTCGACCTGTACGATTAGAATAGCGCCTTTTTGCTCCGAAGGAGCATTTCATACTAGCCTAGGGTGAGCGAAGCGTAACTCTAGGTAATGATTTATATACCGATAGCACTCTGAAAGAGTGCCTCATAAATTATAATAAGCTCATCATATTATTATAGATGAAGCGCTCCTTCAGAGTGCTATTTGTTTTTTTACTGCTCCCAGGGTTGCGCTTCGCTTACCCTAGGCTAGTATGATATTTCCTTTCAGGAAATCAATAAGGTTCTTAGGATAAGACTATCCTTAACATAATGAGTTGTGAATTCTAACCGTACAGGTCGAACTTTATGCAATTGAAAATATAGCCAGGGAAAAGCAATTCAGTTTTGAAGAAATATATACCCTACGTCAGGAAAAGTCAAAACCATTGCTTGATGAATTTAAGAATTTGCTTGATAAAGTTTATCCACTTACTCCACCTCAGGGATTACTTGGCAAGGCCATAGGATACACTCTAAACCAGTAGAATAAATTAATCCGCTATATTGAAGATGGGCGGCTGCGTCCTGATAATAATCTGGCGGAAAATGTGATTAGGCCATTTGTTGTGGGACGTAAGAACTGGTTATTTTCAGGTAATTCCAGGGGGGCTAAAGCAAGTGCTGCCCTCTATAGTTTAATCGAAACAGCTAAAGCGAATAAGCTGGAACCATATAGATATTTAAGGTTTATCTTTGACAGAATCCCCCTTGCCAATTCAGTAGAAGACTATCAGCAACTCCTACCACAATTTATCAATCGCGAACAGGTAAATAAAAATTTGGATTGACTTGGAACGACGTGTGGTTAATTGATCGCTTACGTTGCTTTGATACTCTTTGGCATGAATTCAGGGGCTACTTTGGCTACGGTGGTCGGGGTTTTGGTTGAAGTCCCTGTAATGCTTTCACTGGTGAAGATAGTGAAGATGAATAAGGACAAGTTCGTTTACTGACTTTGGTCGAGTCGTCCGTCTTTTAGATGGTAAACATGGTCAAACCCCTCAATCATCCTTATATCATGGGTTACTACGATTACTGCTGATTGATTTTCTTTGGCAATCTTTTTTAATAATTCCATAACTCGTTTACCTCTGGTAGTATCAAGGGCAGCGGTGGGTTCGTCAGCTAGGATTAGTTTTGCTTTATTAGCTAAGGCACGAGCGATTGCTACTCTTTGTTGTTCACCTCCTGAAAGGATGGCGGGTAGATAATCTGCTCGTTCGGAGATTTCCATGTATTGCAGGAGTTCCTTTACCCTTTTCTCGGCTTTTTCCCCTTTGAGTCCTAAAAGGCTTAGAGGGAAAAGCACGTTTTGACGGGCTGTGAGGAAAGGAATGAGGTTGTGGGATTGGAAGATAAAGCCTATTTTTTCTCTTCGTAAACATCGTATGTCAAAGCCCGTCCAGCTATTCTCCTGAAAGATTGTTTGTCCATCAAAGATAATCTTTCCACCTGTGGGATTAAGGATCAAACTGATACACAGAAGCAAAGTGGTTTTCCCTGATCCGCTTGGCCCTAGAAGGGCTACGAGATCGCCTTTTGAAACTGAGAGGTTTATATCTTTAAGGGCTGTAACTTCTAAATGACCTGATCCAAAGGTTTTGGTTAGGCCTTCAATTCTAAGGATTTCCATTATTGTCCTCCTAAAGCCATAGCAGGTTGGGTTTTTAAGGCCTCCCAAACTCCTAGAATGCTTGCGAGGATTCCTCCCCCAAAGGCTACTCCAAAGGTAAGTAAGTCATCACTAGGAACTCTTAAGATGGTCTTGGGAAATAGATGATAGGTATTTTGGATTACAATTACCCCAAACAAAAAGGCGCTGATATTTAAAAGGAAGGATTGTTCCATGACCATTCGGATGATTACCCAATTCGAGGCGCCAACAAGCTTCATGACTGCTATGCTGCGGATTTTTTCCATAGTAAAGGTATAGATTACTAGAGAGACTATAACTACTGAGATAATCATTAAAAGGACTCTGAAGAGCATAAGTTGTTTGGTCATCCCAGCTAGGCGTCCTTTTAACATTAATTGAGTTTCTTCCTGTGTAGTAAAGGCAGAGAGATATAACCATTTTTCAATGCTGTTAACTACCTCGGCTTTACTTGCCCCTGGTTTTAATTGCACCAAAATGGCGTTGATAATATGGGTATCGGGCTGTAATGGGGTAAGTAATTTTTCCGCTTGATTTGGGGTTAAATAACGCTGTTTAGAAAGATTTTGGAGCAACCGTTCTCTTTGTGCCCGCACCTCTTCGTTATCTCTTTGATAAAGCACCTCTTGGGCATCGGGTAGAGATAAATAAACTAAAGGTTCCCCTGCTGTGTCAATTGCCTCTTTGGTTAGCCCTACTACAGTGTAGGCATGGAGACCAAGAGGGATTTTATCACCGATCTGGACTTTTAGTTTTGGATGGGCTACCATTTCATAATGCGCTTGATTAATCCCCCTCCCCGCAAAAATTTTTTTTGGCCATCCTAATCCCCCGAAGATATCATAACCAACTATACTAAAATGTCTGCTTTGGCCTTTTACCTGTCTTTCCACAGTATAATATATAAAAGGGCTGGCCTTTTCTATGCCATTAATCGTCCTGATGTTGTAATGGTAAGATTCCGGGATGGTAGATTGTTCATTAAAAGGGCCTCCCCGATGCCTTTCTACTACCCAAAGATCAGGATTAGTAGCGTTGATAAGAGCAAGTCCTTCAAAAATATTGCCTCGATAAAGACCGTTCATAGCCAGGACGATTGTAAAGAGCAGGCCAATGCCTATAATCGTAGCAATAAAACGTCCTTTATGAAGTTTAAGATCATAAAATGCTAGATCCATTAATTCTCCTCGGC
>JAZDLJ010000098.1:0-2568 GCA_043802115.1 bacterium
AAATTGCCTCTGTTTGAGCGAAGCGAGTTAGGCAATTTAGGGAAGCAAGCTTAGAAAATTCAAAAAGACTACTTCAACGAACGAAGCAAAGATTTTTGTCTTCCTACGCCCTGCAAGATTATTTTGGAAAGATGTCTAATAAAGACCTACGAAATATTAAAAGCCCTTTACTCGATTTGGAGGAGTCTTAATCGGGATTAACCAAACTTTCAACAGAAATAAAGTAAACAGCTACCTTATCTCCGTTGAAAGTTTAATATCTGTTCAACCTTTGAAAATTGTTTCATATCAGTATGAGGTAAAAAGAGGGCAGCACTATATTCATCCATAAACGTTGTTGATGTAGAAAGTTCCATGTAGGTCATTCGCTTAGCAATTTCTTCAGCCTCTTCCCTCATCCTTTCAGATAGTAAAACGAAATGAGCACCTATAATAGCCGTATTCCCTAGATATTCAAATTTTTCCACTGGTAAATCTGGTAAAAGGCCTATTATTATGGCCTTTTCAATATCAAGTTGGCTACCAAACCCCCCAGCGATAAAAAATCTATCTAGTTCATTAAAACTATAATCCAATGATTTCAATAGTAATGAACATCCTGCATACATAGCCCCTTTTGCCCTCATTATATTATCAATATCCACCTCTGTAAAAACAACATCCTTACCAATGGATGATTCACTTGCCCAAGCTAAGACATACTCAAATCCATGATATCCTTTTCGTATCCTTTTACTTTCGCTATCATTTTTAAACTTCCCTCGTTGGTCAATTAACCCAATAACAAATAATTCACTTAAGATATCAATAATGCCTGATCCACATATTCCCCGAGGTTTTACCTGGCCTATAGTCTTGATTTCTGGTTCAAAATCCTCCTTATTAATCTTTACCTTTTCTATAGCACCTAACATCGCCCTCATCCCAAAAGTTACTCCGCCTCCCTCAAATGCGGGTCCGGCTGAGCATGAAGCAGAGATTAACCACTCTTTGTTACCTAAGACAATCTCACCATTAGTCCCAACATCCATAAATAGGGTTAATTTTTCCTCTTTATAAAAACCAGCCCCCAGTACACCTGCAACGATATCACCACCTATGTAGCTTGAAACCCCTGGAATTGTATATAGATAGGCATATTTATTAGCCCTTATCCCAATATCTCCTGCCCTTATTGCTGAAAAAAGATTAGCTGTGGGTATATACGGGTCTTGTCGAATATACTGAGGGCTTACACCTAAAAATAGATGGGTCATAATAGTGTTGCCTGCACTAACAATGCCCTCAATACTATCAACGTTAAGGTAATTATTTTGGCAGAGCTGTTCAATTAGTGAATTAATAGTATTAATAACTAATTGGTTAAGTTTAGATAAACCGTCAGATTTAGTAGAGAATACAATCCTCGAAATAACATCATCACCACAACTTATCTGGGCATTATAATCTGAGGCAACATCAATAATGTCTCCTTTTAGCATATCAATTAAATAGACAACTATAGAGGTTGTGCCAATATCAATAGCAATTCCATAACGCCTAGTATCTTTTCCTCTTTCTATTACCTCAACTATTTCGACAGCATAAGGATTCTCTTCAACTACTACTGATACATCCCATTTGTGAACCCTTAAGATATTCCCTATATCTTTTAAGATTGGTAAACGACAATGAACACATTTATCAGGATAACCAAGTTTGATTAGTTCCCGATAAATCCTTTCCAAATCACCAATATTATCATCTAAGGTTGGTGGAGATATTTTTAAGTCAATGATCTTTGTCTTTAAATCAATCTCTCTTAAGCCTAAATTTATCCTCTCGCGAGCCTTCTCACTAATAGCCTTGGTAATAATTTTAGGCCTTATTATCTTAGCCTCAATTGGGATTCTTACCTTAATATCACCTTCAACCAAAGCAAGGCAGGCTAAACAAACACCAGTTTCTATCTCCTCTTTTGAAAGATGAGAGCTCTGACAACTCCCACTACAGATGCCTTCTTCAATTATAACCTTACATTTGCCACAAATGCCTTCTCCACCACAAGAAACATTAATGTGTATACCTAGGTCTTGAGCAGCTTTGAGGAGATTAGTCCCTTTTGGGACATTGATGGTTTTGTTGTCAGGTAAGAAAAGAACTTTACAGTAGTTATTCATTATTTTTCACCGTATTGCTATCCTAGATTATGCAAAACAAAAAAGAATTTGTTAATCGTTATTGGAGTATTTACTATTACCTTATTTATACTAAACAACGGTAGCCCATTGGTTGTCCCAACAAATTTCTCATATTTGTATTCATAAGAGCTAGTGGATTGCTTTACCAAAGCAGATCTTGAGAACTTTTAAATTCTGATTAGATGGATCATGTTCACCCATAATTGCTGGAAAATTTTGGTCGCATTTGTTTTTTTATAAAAAATCTGGGCATCCTTCATTTAAGGCCAAAAATAGTTTACACTTTTTGAATAAATACGAGATTGCTTCTTCGGCTAGCCTCCTCGCAATGACAAGCTGGACATCCTTTTCTGTCATTGCGAGGAGTGTAACGACGAAGCAATCTCAA
>JAZDLJ010000099.1:0-2744 GCA_043802115.1 bacterium
CCAAGGTAATGCCAAAAGTAAAGTACTCTGTGTGGTTTATCCCCCATAAATCTTGAGCCATATACTACTTCAGCCCTCCCTTCGATTATTGGATTTATAAGATTTACATATTCATTTGGATTATACTCAAGATCTGCATCCTGAAATATCACTATATCCCCTGTTACTTTTTTTAGTCCCGATCGAATAGCTGCTCCTTTGCCCAGATTTTTTTTATGAAAGACTTTCACTATATCATCTCCCTGGATATCATTTTTAATAATCTCTCTTGTCCCATCAGAAGAACAATCATCTATAATAATAATCTCTTTATTCAACTCAACCTGTTTGATTTTTTGGATTATTTCAGTAATAGTTTTTTTTTCATTATATACTGGAATAATAATAGAAAGCTTAAAGCTGGTATTCATTTTTTATCTGTCCTTTTATATAATTCATAGTCTATCATTGTCAATTCTCCGTTATTTGCAATTTGATGCGATCAGGTTTTTGGTTCATCATTACGGCATCCTTTTTAATCTTTTCTAAATTTTAGCACCAAATGAAAAAATAGAAGCGGAGAAACCAAGAAGTTGAGAAGACGAGAAATAAAAAAATCAATCACACCAACCTTACAATTTCATCCAAATTTTGGCACCTGTAAACTTGAGCAGCCAATCTTTCTAATTCCTCAACATCATCTACTTCTTTAAGCTTGATTAGTATCTCCTCCGGAGCCTGGCTAAAACGAACTAATAGATAGACCTTAACTGATTCCACAATTCCCTTTTTTTCTCCCTTTTTTTCTCCTTCTTGTTCTATCTCTTCTAATGTTGTAGCTAACATATTTCTTACCTCCCTTGGATTTGTAAAATTATACCTATTTTCTTCTTTATCTTCTTTAGGTTGTCTTCGCTTAAGAAAGTTTTTTATCCAATTTGTAAATCTGTTTACGGCTGTCTTGTCTTTTTCCTTTGAGATGAGCTCTACGATCAGGTCAAGGGCTTGTTCGAGTTCACTGACTGAACTCTTTTCTAGATAAAATAGACCAGAAACCAGATTGTTTAGTTTAAACAGAGTCTCTTTAGGAAACTCATTCTCAGCTATTTTATAGTAGCGAAACCTCGGGATATATGCCTCTATCCCTTCTCCACCATCTTCGATTAGTTCTCGAAATTCAAGGGGCGCTGTCCACTTTTCATCACCATTATAAAGCATTAACGGGAAGACAGGAGGGAGTAATTTGTAATCCTTTCTCTCGATTATATCCAGATAAAATTTAGTAACATAATGAAGTATCCGAAGTCCCATAAAAGGGTCAACTGTGGATTGAAACTCTATTAACAAGAATAGGTAGGCTTCTTTCCCTTTATAATTAATCTTGTAGACAATATCAGAAGCCCTCTTTGCAAATTCTTCGTCAATAAATTCTTTATCGAGCTTTTCGATCTTTGTGAAATCTACCTTCTTTACCCAATCTTCCTTTACAAAGCTGGTTATGAGGTATTTTACCATGGTAGGGTTTGAGAAGAGGTACTTGTAACCGTGATCATGGAAATGGAAGAAATGTTGCTTTTCCATCGAGAGCTCCTTTTATTGTTAAGTTAACCCTTTATAAAACTATTTTCGATTAAAGAATCTACTCAGCACAGCCATAAGGTAACATTTTAAAAGTATTTTTAACCGATTAAATACCTTAATTTTCCAAGTATAAAAATTTAATCATATCAACATTTCGATCTCCTCTATGCTATGACATCTATAAATCTTAAAAGCCACTCGTTCTAATTCATCAATCTTTTTCATCCCTCTAAGCCGATTCAAAAAATCTTCAGAAGCTTTATTAAAACGAGCTAATAAATACATCTTGATTAATTCTACCACCTCTTCCTTCCTTCTTTCCTTCCTTCTTTCTTTCCTTTTTCAATCCCAACCTCTTCTACTGATGTAACATATGGCATACACTTTACCTCCTCTATTTTTTCGATTGTTTCTGTTATTTTTTGTTCTAACTCTAGATCATTTAGCCTTAACATCCCATCAATAAACTCAAATAAGGCAACGACCTCTTTTCGGTTCCGTCCCAGTTCATACATTAATTTTACTAAGTCACGTTTGAACTTAAAACGTAATCCCTTGTCATTTTTAGATTTATTGCTGTATTTTACCGCTAAACAGACTAAGGCAAATGAATTATCTGACTTAAGCAGATATTCTTCCGACATCTCCTCGATCTTGGCTACATTATATCTGTAGATAACCTCTGTATTAATAAACTGATAATGATATTCAAATGTATCATTGGTGGGATAAGTAATTACACCTAATGCTACTATCTTTACGTTATATTTGTCAAATAGACGATAAAAATAAATAAACATCCGTTCATCAAAGTTTTCACCATCCTGTCCTTGGATTTCTACATGGAGTAATATCCATTTTTCTTCGCCATTTTTTAAATAAATCTTGACTAATTTGTCTACAAACTTTTTCCCTTTTTTAATGGGGACTTCTATCTTTTGGAGCTCCTTATCCAGAAAATCATATTCCTGGTTAAGATCAACAATTGCCTCTAATTCAGGTAGGAATATCCTTAAAAAATCACGAAAGAACTT
Organism: bacterium; assembly: GCA_043802115.1. GTDB lineage: Bacteria > SZUA-182 > SZUA-182 > JAZDLJ01 > JAZDLJ01 > JAZDLJ01. Next base: position 2,595 of record JAZDLJ010000099.1, read on the forward strand.
TTCAATAACATTAGACATCTTTCCAAATTAATCTTGCAGGGCGTAGGAAGACAAAAATCTTTGCTTCGTTCGTTGAAGTAGTCTTTTTGAATTTTCTAAGCTTGCTTCCCTAAATTGCCTAACTCGCTTCGCTCAAACAGAGGCAATTTT
>JAZDLJ010000100.1:0-3129 GCA_043802115.1 bacterium
CCTGTCCAAAGCTTTCTGGTATTATTATAAAAAGCTAACCAGCTAAAAATAATAATACTGGAGGGCAGAAAGGATGATTGATATGGCGAAATATGAATATGTACGGACAGCACATCGGGTGTACGGTAAAAGTATTCGTGAGATATGGGCATGATCGTAAAACGATCAGGAAGGTGTTAGGAGGAGAGATGTGTGAATATCCCTGAGGAAGAAATTTAGCTGAGTTTCCAATCTCATCTAACTGGACACCTAATCTCATTTTGAGAAAAAAGTGTCCAGTTAAAATAGGATTAGGTGTCCAGGTTAAATGGGATTGAGTGTCCAGTTAAATGAGATTTGCTGTCCAGTTAAAATGGGATTGGGTGTCCAACTTCGGTGGGATTATACAATAAAAAAGGAAACACTATCCGTTAATTTATTTCGCCTTTACAGGGCTTAAAAATGTTGGGTAATTTTTTCCCAGGGCGTTGCCCTGGGCTGATATATAACTTCCTTTCAGGGCTAAAGACTAAAAAAAAATTGCCCTGAACATTATTACCTTACTTTTTGAAGAGGATACAAAAAAGGTACTAATCAATAGTGATAATTTTTACTTGTCGTGTTATCATTATTTCTAAACCAACACGACATTTTAATTGGCGGGAACATGACAATTTAATTGGCGGGCTCCAATATTCACAGGTGGATCAATTTAAATGAGTATACTATGCTCAATTTTGATGAGCGGTATAGGGTTACAAGGAATTTCTGCTTAAAATTACTCACTTTGCGTTTTTTTACTCAATAATTCTTTTAGGGGTGTTTTCCTTTACTGGTAGTTTAAAAGATTCCGCTACCTTATTTTTCAGCTATTCTTCTGTTAATGCGTGCTTAATAGAAAAATGCGCAAAATAACACATAATGCGTTTCTAATCTTTTCCGGAGCGAATTTTTAGAATGTTAAAAGATAACTATCATAGAAAAATAGACTATCTACGCATTTCAATCACCGATAGATGTAATTTGAGATGTATATATTGTATGCCCTCTCAAAGGGTACATCTACAACATAAAGAGCTCCTTTCTTATGAAGAGATACTAAAGATTACTCAACTTGCAGTAGATTGTGGTATTTTACGAGTCAGGATTACTGGAGGGGAACCCTTTATACGAAGAGGAATGTTGGATTTTGTAAGGGAGCTGGTTAAAATAAAATCACTTGAGGAAGTCAGCATGACTACCAATGGGATTTTATTAAGAAATTTTGCTTTAGATTTAAAAAAAGTGGGATTAAACAGGATAAATGTTAGTCTTGATACCTTAATCCCAGAAAAGTATAAAAAGATTACCAGGGTAGGGGATATAAATCAGGTTTTGATGGGGATTCAGAAGGCAAAAGAGGCTGCGCTTGTACCAGTAAAGATTAATACTGTTATAATTCGTGGATTTAACGATAATGAAGTATTAGACTTTGCCAAACTTGCCTTTAATGATAAAAATATCTCTATTAGATTCATTGAATTTATGCCTTTATGTCCAGGTAATATCTGGGAAAAGGAAAGGTATGTCCCGAATAATGAACTAATCTCAAAAATATCGGATTGGGAACCTCTCATTCCAATAAGTATTGATTCAAAAGGAGGTCCTGCCCAGGTTTATAGATTTAAAAATGGTTGTGGGAAGATAGGCTTTATAAGCCCAATTAGTAATCATTTTTGCGCTAAATGTAATAGATTAAGATTAACGGCTGATGGTCATTTACGAGGATGTCTTTTTTCTGATCAGGAGATAGATATTTGTAGTTCGTTGCGGGCAAGGGTTGGGGATAGTGAGCTTAAAAAATTAATTTTATCTGCAATTCGACATAAACCCAAGAAACACTATCTTGAACAAAAACTAGATAACTGTTGCGAGCGTCCAATGTCAGAAATTGGGGGATGAAAGAAGAAGCCTCTATTTTTTACTCCTTTCCTTCCCGATGTTTTCTTCTTTCATCTGGATCTACAATGTGGTGTTTCTTAATAAAATAAAAGAGATTTCTTTGATCTATTCCAAGATATTCAGATGCCTTCTTTTTAACCCAGTTAGCCTTGTTTAAGGCCTTAAGAACCAATCGTCTTTCAAAGGCAGCCATCTGTTCGCGAAGGTTGAGACTTTCTTCCTGATCAGCAGTTCCCTCCCAGCCACTCTCAACCATATAAAAAGGTAAAGACTGTGGACTAATACGACTTTTAGTTTCAATTACTACTGCATTTTCAATTACATTCTTTAATTCCCTTACATTCCCAGGCCAATCATACCTTGTTAATATATCCAATGCTTCTTTTGAAAAACCAACTATCTTTCGATCATTTTTATAGTTATAAAGATCCAAATAGGCTGAAGCTAATAAAGGGACATCCTCTTTTCTTTCTCTTAAGGCTGGTAAAAAAATAGTTACCACGCTTAATCTATAATAAAGATCCTCTCTAAATGCTCCTTGTTCTGATGCTTTTTTAAGAAAAACATTGGTCGTAGCTATTACTCTTACATCAACCTTAATAGGTTTTGAAGAACCGACAGGGACTATTTCATCCTCTTGCAACACTCTCAGTAGTTTTGATTGACCAGTAAAAGACATATTTCCAATCTCATCAAGAAGGATAGTGCCACCTGAAGCTAGCTCAAATCGGCCAGCCCTGTTCTCATGTGCGCCTGTAAAAGAACCTCTTTTGTGCCCAAACAATTCAGATTCTAATAGTGCTTCTGGTAGGGCAGCACAATCAACCTTGATAAAGGGTTTATTTATCCTAAGACTATGATGATGAATAGCATTAGCTACTAATTCTTTGCCTGTCCCACTCTCACCTTGAATTAATACGGTTGATTTGGTTTTAGCCACAATACCAACCAGACGACAAATTTCTTTGATCTGTTGGCTTTCTCCAATGATTGCTTTTGCATCAATAAGTAGAGAATTCATAAGAGTTTAGGTTAATCCTATTATTTTAGTTTAAGTTACCGCCCTTCCAGCAATTCTCATTTTGACTTATTTGTTGATGTGTCTCCAAAATTTGCTTCATTCGTAGAGTAGTCTTTTTGAATTTTCTAAGCTTGCTTCCCTAAATTGCCTAACTCGCTTCGCTCAAACAGAGGCAATTTCACGGGAAG
>JAZDLJ010000101.1:0-3159 GCA_043802115.1 bacterium
GTAAAATTGCCTCTGTTTGAGCGAAGCGAGTTAGGCAATTTAGGGAAGCAAGCTTAGAAAATTCAAAAAGACTACTCCAACGAACGAAGCAAAGATTTTTGTCTTCTCACCCGCAAGATTATTTTGGAAAGATGTCTAATAGACAGACAATAAAAAAACTATTGTCTGTCTATTGTAAATACAGGAAAGGAGGATGAATTTTATGAAGAGGTTGTTAAGAAAAAAGAGATTAATTTTTTGCTTCATCTTATTTTGCATATTGTATTGTGCGGGGATTAGGGTAGATATAGCCAAGGCATGTGAGATGGCTTTTAAGGACGCTGTTTTTATGGACGTGGGAAAGAGACCGACTTTGCTCTCTGCTGGAAGTTTTAATCAGGATAGCAAGGTTGACCTGGCTGTGTTAAACGATTTTGACAACAATGTTTCCATATTAGAATTTGAAAATGGGCTCTTTAAACCTATTGGTGATACCTTAGACCTCGCTATCCCGGCAAATGTCCTGGCTATGGTCACTGCAGATATTAACGGGGATGGAAGGGTAGATATAGCGGTAGTAGATCAGGAATCAAGTGCTATTTATATCTTTTTTGGTAGCCTGGATGGTAGCTATTCTACCGAAAACTCTGGGATATATCTCTTGGATGTCTCCCCTTCAGCAGCAATATTCGCAGATTTTAATGGGGATAGTATGGTTGATCTAGTTATTACAAATCAAGAGACAAAAACTATCTCTCTTTTTTTAGGTACAGGTGATAATGTCTTCTTCGAAAAGGCAAACGACTACTACGATGAAGATCTAATCCTTTTTTTTTTCCTCACCAATAACCTCTGCTGATTTTGATGGAAATCGGAAGGCGCTTTTAGCTGTAAAGGAAGATACAAAAACCATCTCCACCCTTTTGTGGGATGAAGAGACTTATCAGTTTAAGAATATTGGAGAATCTAAATTAGATTTTTATCCTTGTTTTTTAACTTGTGCTGATTTTAATAACGATACTAAGACAGACCTAGCTGTAATAAGTTCCACTGGAAAGTTTGCTATCCTACATGGAAATGGAGACGGAACCTTTGGTAATCCTGAAAAACCAGCTACAAGTTTTATGATGTGGTATCTACTTAATGGTTATTATCCAACCTATTTAATAGCCTCGGCAACCTCTGCTGATTTTAATGTAGATGGTAATATGGATTTGGCAGTAATATCAACAATAATAGTAAATGTAGGAGACCTTTCATTAAAAGATAACATTGTTTCGGTCCTTCCTGGAAAAGGGGATGGCTCATTTTATCCATGTGTAAACTATAGGGTAGGGGAGGGGCCAAAGAAGGTAATTGCTGTTGATGCTGATGGAGATGATATGTTAGACCTGGTTGTTTCCAATGAACTAGATGACTCAATTGCCTATCTAAAGAATATTACCCCACTCAAAACTCTTAACAATAATGATTCGACTGTTGGAGAAGGTACTGTTTCGACTGGTAATGATACGGGTTCAGCAATAAATAATAATCAAACTAAAGATCCGGGTATAGAAGATCCTAAAAACAATGATAGCCTTGATGATGGGAATGGTAGTAATAATGGTGGGAGTTCAAGTAGTGGTGGATGTTTCATTAGCGCCATTGCTTTTCCACGTTAATTTTTTTGGTCACAAATTGCAGAAGAGGCAGATTTTCTGAAAATCTATAGGAGGGGGCTGACATCCCTTAAATGAAAGGAGGTGAATATTCAGATGAAAAGAATAAAAATTATAATGAGTCTATGTATATTAATGACAGGGTTGCTCTTATTAACCAATCCTGCGGCAGCGACACCTTCGATCAGTTGGGGAACGCCTACAACTGGTGTGACTTATAATGCCACCGCAGGCCCTTTAATAAAAGAAAATAACGCAGGGGTTAAGTTAGAGACAGGAACTACTCTCTACGCAACTCCTACAGGTAGTTTGACATCAGGCAGTAGCGTGGCAAGCCTGGTAAATATTATTACGCCAAGTGAGCCTACCTCTGCTCAGGTTAAGATAAGTTTAAAGCAAGAGGTGGATAGTGAAGAGATATCTGCGAATAGTTATTATTATAATGATGATAAGATAGGAGTGAGTATCTCTGAAAAAGATACAGGAAATTTAATTTATTCTTATGGATCAGATTCGTTAAGGATCAGTGATAATAATAAAGAAGTGGTAGATTCTCAGACTAAAGACAACCCTTTTGGAATATTAACGGTTGATGCCCTGGGAGCAATGCCATATATTTTTGCTGCAACGTTAGATAGCAGTTCCAGATTTTTTGATGCTATTCCTGATTCTATGGTCAAGTTTCAAAGCATCTTGACCGCTGACATAATTCCCACAGGGGGTATTGCTTCTGACCATTGTAATCCTCCGATACCTGAACCAAGCGCCTTATTACTTCTTGTTTGTGGGATCCTTGGTTTGGTAGTTTTTAAGCGCAAGAAAGAGATCGTTTAAAAATTAAAGGTAATAAATCTTAAGTTAGGTTACTGGGTTACTGGTTACTAGGTTAATAGGTTAATGGGGAAAAGGTAATTGCTCACTCCCCCCTTTAAAAGATTAAAGAACAATATTCACCGCAGAGACGCAGAGAACACAGAGAAAAAATAAAAGATATGAAAATCATGTAGTTCTCTGCGTTCTTCGCGTCTCTGCGGTGAAAAATGTAGTTAATAACCTTCCTAATCACGGTAAGGGGGTGAATAGTTACGGGAAAAGATATACTACTCCAACTTAGGTTTTTCTAAAATAATGTAGGTTAAGTTATCGCTTTTGAGGGTAATTTGTATTAAAAACATAAAAAGATCGTGCTAAAGAGTAAAGATGATCGCTAAGGAATAGAAATTTAATAGATTAATCCGAATTCTTTTTTTCACCACAAAGAGCACAATGAAAAAACAAAAGAAAAAAGTAGTTCTTTGTGCTCTTTGTGGTGAAATATTCTTATAATTCTCCTGGGTGTAATTTGGGTCAATTTATTTAATTTTTGTTCATAATGTCTCCACAATAGACATCTTTCCAAAATAATCTTGCGGGTGAGAAGACAAAAATCTTTGCTTCGTTCGTTGGAGTAGTCTTTTTGAATTTTCTAAGCTTGCTTCCCTAAATTGCCTAACTCGCTTCGCTCAAACAGAGGCAATTT
>JAZDLJ010000102.1:0-3766 GCA_043802115.1 bacterium
GCACAAAGGCACTGAGGCACATAGGCACAAAGTTTTTAAGGTTTTTTTGTTTTTCCTCTGTGCCTTTGTGCCTCAGTGCCTTTGCTACTTTTTACTTTATGCTACTATGTTTAATTAATACAATTAGTTAGAAAAACCTAAATTGGAGTAGTATATTTACTTTATAGAAAGGACTAAAAAATATTTAAATGTAGTTAAATCTATTTTTGCTGATATACATGTAGGTAAAATCGATGCTATAACTTCAACAGTGACACTTACAGAAGTTTTAGTCTTACCTTTTAGAATGGGTGATAAACTATTAATAGAAAAGTATAAACAGATATTGTTATATTCAGAAGGATTAACAACGTTTGAAATTTTTCATGAAGTATCCGAACAAGCTTCAGAATTAAGGGCAAGATATTCGATCAAAACACCAGATGCAATTCAGATAGCTGTAGGAATTTTATATGGGGCTGATGTATTTTTAACAAACGACTCAGATTTTAAGCAGGTTGAAGATATAAAAGTAATGGTGCTGGATGATTTTTTAGATTAAATTTTTTATCGAATTTAGAAACAGTATGAAAAAGAAATCAAATACTGACTGGAAGAAACTAGAAGAAATGACGGATGAAGAGATTGATTTTTCTGATATCCCAGAATTAAATGAATCTTTTTTTGAAAATGCAACGTTAAAATTTTCCAAAAATAAAGAATCTGTCTATATTCCAGTCGATGTAGATTTATTTAACTGGTTTAAACATCAGGGAGAAGACTACAAAACAAGGATAAATGCAGTTCTTCGGTTGTATATTAAAGCTAAAAAGAATAAGAATAGACGTTAAAAGTAGAGGTAAAGATAAATAGAAGATGTTATTAGCCATTGATATAGGAAACAGTCACATAGTATGCGGAGTCTTTCAGAATAAGAACTTGTTGAAGACCTGGAGGATATCTACAGATGCTAAAAAGACCGAAGATGAATATGGGATTATTATAGTAAATTTATTAGAAAAAGCAGGGATTATAAAAGAACATATTGATGGGGTAATAATTTCCAGTGTCGTCCCTTTATTGAATGAAACCCTTGAAAGAGTGAGTAAAGAATACTTTAAGATTGAACCTTTTTTTATTGGGCATAATATAAAGATTGATATGCCTATTTTATATGATAACCCTTCTGAAGTAGGGGCAGATAGGATCATAAATGCGGTTGCAGCTTATAATAAATATACTAGCCCGTTGATTATTATTGATTTAGGGACAGCAACTACCTTTTGTGTGGTTTCAGCAAAAGGTGAGTATTTAGGTGGATGTATTGCTCAAGGTTTGGCAATTTCTGCTGAGGTCTTATACAGAAAGACAGCAAAATTACCACAGATAAGGATTACGAGGCCAGATGCAGTGATAGGTAAGAATACTGTTTCGAGTATGCAGTCAGGTCTATTTTATGGTTATGTCTCTTTAATCGAAGGATTAATCCAAAGGATTAAACAAGAGATATGTGAAAAGACTGCTGATGTTAAGGTTATCTTGACAGGTGGGTTAGCTGAGTTGCTAGCTTCAGATTTAAAGGATGTAATTTTAGATAGAAATTTGACTCTGGAAGGATTAAGAATGATTTTCGAGAATAATACTCAAACATATGTACATTAAAAAGGTTCAACAATATTTTTTAGCTAAAAAAGGGAAAGGGCTTTTTTTGTCACCTATTGATTGTTCTTTAGTGGATAAATGGGAGAAGGAAGGAATCCCACTTGAAATAGTTTGTAAAGGAATCGAAGAAACCTTTAAGAGTTTCGGGAACGCTCATAAACAGAAGGTTACCTCTATAATTAAGTGTAAAAATGAAATTTTATCTTGTTGGGAGGATTATAAATTAAATAGGGCAGAGGTGCGGGTTACAGCTGGTATTGAGAATGGCCTAGACATAATAGCGCCTTTGATAAGCGCTTTAATTACAAGTGATAATTATTGTGAGCAAAAAAGAGAGAAGATGCTATCAGAAGAAATAGCTGTTTATGAAGCTATTGAAAAAGACATTGGAGATTTAGTTAATAGGTTAAAAGATAAAAGTAATTCTTGTACTACGTTTGAGGTTGAGAATAACCTAAAGGGAATAATAGATAATGCCTTAAAAGATATTAAGAGGATTATCCCTGATAATAAAATGGAAAACTTGAGAATCAATGCTGAGGATAAGCTGGCTAACTATAAAAAACGAATGAAAAAAGATGTCTATAAAGAGACAATTGAGGCTATAATCGAAGAAAATCTCAAAGAAGATTATGGCCTTGATAAATTTAGTTTGTTATTAAGTAGATAGGCTGAGGTGGATAGCCTTCACTCTACTTACTAATTGGGGGGAATAATGGTTACTGCGCAAAAGACTAAAAATTGTCGTGTTTGCGATGATACAGGTTGGGAATTGATAACAGAAAACGGTATTGAAAAGGTTAAACGATGCGATTGTTTCTTAAATAAAAATATTGATATCCTATTAAAAAAGTCTAGAATACCGAAGAGATATGTTAATTGTACTCTTGAAAAATTTAAGACAGATATCCCCTATGATAAAAAGGAGGGAGAGAATCCTAAGAGATCACAAATTGATTTGGCTACTGCCCAACAATATGCCAAAGATTTTATTAAGAAGTATCCTGATAATAAAAAGGGATTATTTTTTATGGGAAAATGTGGAGTAGGAAAGACTCATCTTGCCATAGGGATTATCTTAGAATTGATAAAGAAAAAAGGAGCGCCTTGCCTTTTTTATGATTTTCGAGATCTTTTAAAAGAGATACAGGCAAGCTATGACCCACAATCACAGATATCTGAATTATCAGTTTTAGAACCAGTAATAAATATAGAAGTACTGGTATTGGATGAACTTGGGGCGAGTAAGGTTACTGCTTGGATGAGGGATATCCTGACATATATCATAAATAAGAGGTATAATGACAAAAAAATGATCATTATTACTTCGAATTGGATGGACCAAGTGGAAAAACAAGGAGAACTTCAGGAAGAACAGGGTGGAAGAAAGCAGATAGGAAAATCTGAAGGAAAGCAAGGAGAGGATAGTTTAGAAGATCGAATTGGGGTTAGGTTGCGTTCTCGACTTTATGAGATGTGTAATTCAGTTGAGATTGTGGGGGTGGATTATAGGGGGTTGAATTTGTAAAGATAATGAAAGGGTTGTTTTTTACCCTTTCATTATCTTTACAAATTTGTTTTTAGTATTAATGCGAATTAAGAGTTGAATAGTCTAATGTCAGTATAAACAATTAGTTAATAAATAGTACTATAAAAAGTGCCCTTTGTAAGTAGCTAATTTTAGGTGGTTAAATCCAACCCTTAATTCGCATTATTAACTTGATTGCAGGAATTTTTGGCATCCTTCATTTAAGCCCAAAAGTAGGTTATACTACTCCAACTTAGGTTTTTCTTGGTAACTATTAGCCTAGGTAAGACCTGTTAGGTTAGTTAAAGATCAGTAGGTTAAGGCACAAAGGCACTGAGGCACATAGTTTTTAAGATTTTTTTGTTTTTCCTCTGTGCCTCAGTGCCTTTGCTACTTTTTATTTTATGCTACTATATTTAATTAATACAATTAATTAGAAAAACCTAAATTGAAGTAGTATAATAGACATCTTTCCAAAATAATCTTGCGGGTGAGAAGACAAAAATCTTTGCTTCGTTCGTTGGAGTAGTCTTTTTGAATTTTCTAAGCTTGCTTCCCTAAATTGCCTAACTCGCTTCGCTCAAACAGAGGCAATTT
>JAZDLJ010000103.1:0-2676 GCA_043802115.1 bacterium
TCAAACAGAGGCAATTTTACGGGAAGCTGTGCTAAAAAAATTTACAAAAAGCTTACTAAATAACTCACTCCAGCAAAATTTTTGTCTTCTTTTGCCCCTAGACACCTAGAGAATACGGTATTTATTTTGGAAAGATGTCTACTCTATAAAAACTTTAATGATGAAGGTAAAAGATATTAATTTAAGCTTAACTTAATAAAATTGTTATTAAAGTCAGATTAAAATTTAACTTTTAGGTCAGCTAAGGATACCATGGTCAAGATAAAAAGGGAATCATGAAAAAAAAAATCAACGTAGGTCTTATAGGTTTTGGAACTATCGGTACAGGGGTAATTAAACTCCTCTACCAAAATGCAAGTCTCATAGAGGCTCGACTTGGGACAAAAATTATCCTAAAAAAAATTGCTGATCTTGATATAGAATCATCGAGAGGCGTAACTATTGATATGGCATTGTTAACAAAAGATGCCTATGAAATAATCACTGATCCAGACATTGATATTGTTATTGAATTAATGGGAGGTTATGAACCAGCCCTATCCTTTATTTTAAAGGCCATTGAAAATGGAAAAAATGTTGTTACTGCCAATAAGGCCCTCCTTTCTAAACACTCAGCTAAGATTATTGAGGCTGCCTATAAAACAGGGGTTGAGCTTGGATTTGAGGCAAGCGTTGGGGGAGGAATTCCTATTATTAAGTCTATAAAGGAGTCCTTAGTAGCTAACAATATCCTTTCTATTTATGGTATAATAAATGGTACAGCTAATTATATCTTAAGTAGAATGACTGAAGAGAACAGACCTTTTCAGGAGATACTCGAAGAGGCCCAAAAACTTGGTTATGCAGAGGCCAATCCTTCTCTTGATATTGATGGTATAGACAGCGCTCATAAGCTAGCAATCCTAGCCTCTCTCGCCTTTGGGATTAATGTGGATTTTGATAATATCTCTATAGAGGGAATCAGAAACATAACCTCTATAGATACAAATTTTGCCAATGATTTTGGATACAAGATTAAATTATTGGCCATTACTAAGAAAAAACATGACAAGATAGAACTTCGTGTTCACCCTACTATGTTACCTAATGATTACTTATTATCTACCGTGAGTGGTGTGTATAATGCTATCTATGTGGTTGGTGATGCTAGCGGCCCTCAGATGTTTTATGGTAAGGGAGCCGGAGAATTACCCACTGCCAGTGCTGTAGTTGGAGACATTGTTGATATCGCCAGGAATATCCTGACAAATTCTAGAGGAGGAATTCCAATCTTGGGATATCAGAGGAATGAGATTACTAATATCCCTGTACTAAAAATTGACGAATTGTCCTCCCTTTATTACCTGAGGTTTTCTGTTATTGATAGCCCAGGGACTTTATCTAAGATAGCTGGTATACTTGGCAACCATAATATTAGCATCGCCTCGGTGATCCAAAAAGGTCGCAATAAAGAAAGTTTTGTCCCTATTGTTATGATGACACATGAGGCGAGGGATAAAGATGTTAAAATGGCACTCTCTGAGATAGATAATCTACCGATTGTCTTGGATAAGACGGTTTTGATTAGGGTGGAGAAGGGGGAATAACTGGACACTTCTACTAAGTGACCGACCATAATAACTTAACGGAATAAAACCTGATAATCTGGGTTGTTAGGTCAACTTAAATGTTAGGTTGCGTTGCCTTTGGCAGCAATTTTCTTCCATAGAGAAAAAATCGTAGTGCTATTGAATTGAGTATGAGAGATGTAGGTATTATGCCTAAAAAACAACAAATATCTCCGAATCAAACTGGCGATATCCTCTGGAAAGGTATTAGACATCTTTCCAAAATAAATACCATATTTACTAGGAAAGAAGACAAAAATTTTGCTGGAGAGAGTTATTAGGAGACTTTTTGTAAATTTTTTTAGCGCAACTTCCGGGGGGGGGGGGGGGGGGGGGGGGGGGGGGGGGGGGGGGGGATTTAGGGAAGTAAGCTTAGAAAATTCAAAAAGTCTCCGCTAACGAACGAAGTAAAGATTTTTGACTTCTCTACTACTTTAATAAAGATTATTTTGGAAAGATGTCTATTGTAGAAGATCTCTTTCAAGATTTTGTAATGTTTTTTATGCCTGATCTTTATACTGATGTAGATTTTAATAAAGGATACGAATTTTTAGATAAGGAATTGGCCATCTTATTTCCAGAATCTGAAGAAGGACAAAGATATGTTGATAAACTAACAAAAGTCTTCTTAAAAGATGGGACAGATAAATGGATATTAGTTCATATAGAAATTCAAGGCTATCGTGATACTGAATTCGCCAAGAGGATGTTTATCTATTTCTATAGGGTATTTGATAAATACCAAAAAGACCTAATTGCTTTGGCTTTATTTACAGATAACTATAAAAATTTTAACCCCAAAAAATATGAGTATAACTTTTATCAAACAAGATTGACATACGAATACAGGACTTACAAGGTTATTGAGCAAAAAGAAAAAGAATTAGAAGAATCAAAGAATCCTTTTGCCTTGGTCATCTTGGCTGGGATATACTAGACATCTTTCCAAAATAATCTTGCGGGTGAGAAGACAAAAATCTTTGCTTCGTTCGTTGGAGTAGTCTTTTTGAATTTTCTAAGCTTGCTTCCCTAAATTGCCTAACTCGCTTCGCTCAAACAGAGGCAATTT
>JAZDLJ010000104.1:0-3754 GCA_043802115.1 bacterium
AAATTGCCTCTGTTTGAGCGAAGCGAGTTAGGCAATTTAGGGAAGCAAGCTTAGAAAATTCAAAAAAGACTACTCCAACGAACGAAGCAAAGATTTTTCTCTTCTCACCCACCCTGCAAGATTATTTTGGAAAGATGTCTATTATTTAAAAAAAAACCTAAATTGAAGTAGTATATATGCTATTTTTTATTTTAAAAATATTTAAAACATAGAAAGGAGGAATATCCTAATGTGTGAATCAAATGTATATTTAGAAGATAATGGGAAAGAAGAAATTTTTATGGAGAGTGTTGATATAATTAAACCCGATGAAGGGAAATTGTATCTTAAAAGTATATTTGGCGAACAAAAGGTAGTAGAGGCCAGGATCAAAGAGATCTCACTTGTTGATCATAGGATTGTCTTGAAAAAATGACTTTAAAATTTTACAATACCTTAACAAAAAAAAAGGAAGAATTTGTGCCCCAAACCCCTGGCAAGGTGGGGATGTATGTGTGTGGAGTGACGGTATATGATTATTGTCACCTTGGTCACGCTCGGGGTGCAGTTATCTTTGATGTGATCTACAATTATCTTAATTATAAAGGATATGAAATAATTTATGTCCGTAACTTTACAGATATAGATGATAAGATTATAAATCGAGCAAAAGAACGGTGTTGTTCAACAGATGAATTGGCCTCCACATTTATTGATGAGTATTATCATGATATGGGGAGGTTAGGTGTCAAGAAGGCGGATATAGAACCAAAAGCTACAGAACATATCTCTGAAATTATAAAAATAGTGGTCAGCCTTGTAGAAAAAGGGATGGCTTATGCAGTTAATGGAGATGTTTTTTTTAGAATTAATAAATTTCTTTCTTATGGAAAATTATCAGGAAGAAAATTGGATGAAATGTTAGCTGGAGCAAGAGTAGAAGTTGATAGCCGTAAAGAAAATCCTCTTGACTTTGTTCTCTGGAAGGGAGCAAAAAAAGGAGAACCTTCCTGGGATTCACCATGGGGACTTGGTAGACCTGGCTGGCATATTGAATGTTCGGCTATGTCCATGAAATACCTTGGCGAAAGCTTTGATATCCACGGAGGAGGAAAAGATCTTATTTTCCCTCACCATGAAAATGAAATAGCTCAATCTGAAGGATTTAGCGGGAAGAAGCCTTTTGCCAGATATTGGTTACATAACGGCTTTGTAACTATAAATAAGGAAAAGATGTCAAAATCATTAGGTAATTTTTTTACTATTAAGGAAATTCTCGATAAATATGAACCTGAAGCTGTAAGGCTTTTTCTTCTTTCTACCCATTACAGAAATCCTATAGACTTTTCTGACCAACAATTAAAGGATTCAACAAAGGCCCTCCATAAATTTTACAATTGTCTAAGAAATGCGGATAGGATATTAGGCAGGTGTCAGGGTAATGAACAACAATTAACGAGCAACGAGCAACGATTAACAAGCGACGGTTTAGATAGTTATATTAGAAGATTTGCTGAGGCAATGAATGACGATATCAATACTCCAGTGGCAATTGCTCTTCTTTTTGACATAGTAAAGGAAATCAATCTCCAGGTCGATAAGATACAACGAGAAGAATGCTCAAAGACGGCTCTGGAAAAAACCGTAAATGCTTTAGAAGAATTGGGAGAGGTGCTTGGACTGGGATTTAAAAATAGAAGAGAGAGAGATGTCCTTCTTAAAAAAAAATTAAAAGAAAAAGGAAGTTCACCGGAAGACGTAGAGAGATTAGTCGCTGATAGATATAAGGCAAGAAAAAATAAGGATTGGACCCTAGCTGATACTCTAAGAAACCAGTTAGTTGATATCGGAATTCAGCTTGATGATTATCCGGATGGAACTGTGTGGTACATCACACTTGCAAGGGGATAAAATAGCTTTTTTATTTTATCCCCTTGCAAGTGTGATGTTTTTTAATATTGGGAAAACATTAGCCCAATATATAGTACTCCAACTTAGGTTTTTCCAAGTGATTGTGTTAGTTAAAACCAGTATGTTAAGGCACTGAGGCACAAAGTTTTTAAGTTTTTTTTATTTTTTCCCTTTGTGCCTTTGCTACTTTGCGTCTAAACAGCTAGTTACAAAACTAACCTGCATTACCTCAAAAAAACTAACTTGGAGTAGTATATCTTAAAATTACATAGCTCGAACACTTAATTAATTTTAAAAAATTTCCACCTCAACAGGGATAAAGTAAAAAAACTACTTTATCCCTGTTGAGGTGGAAAGGAGCCCAAAACCAATGAAAACAGTCCTTATTATCGGCGCTGGTGGGGTCGGTAGAGTAGTAACACACAAATGTGCCCTAAATCCCCAGACCTTTGATAGAATAATATTAGCAAGTAGAACCCTATCAAAATGTGAAAAGATTCGTGATGAAATAACTTCTAAAGGAGGCCACGCTATCGAGGTTGCCCAGATAAATGCAGATAGTGTTTCAGATTTAACTGAACTAATTAACAGGGTAACTCCAGGGATAGTTATTAATGTTGCCTTACCCTATCAAGATCTTACCATAATGGAAGCTTGTCTCCAATGTGGTGTAAATTATATAGATACAGCTAATTATGAACATCCAGACATTGCTAAATTTGAGTATAAAGAGCAATGGGCTTACCATGATCGTTTTAAAAAGAAAGGTCTGATGGCTCTCCTTGGCAGCGGCTTTGATCCTGGGGTAACAAATGTCTTTTGTGCCTTTGCAGCTAAATATAGATTTGATGAGATATCTTATATTGATATCCTGGATTGCAATGCTGGAGATCATGGACACCCCTTTGCTACTAATTTTAATCCAGAGATCAATATCAGGGAGGTAACTGCCAAGGGTAGATACTGGGAAGAAGGAAGATGGATAGAGGTAGACCCTTTATCCCTTAAACAAGTATGGGATTATCCTGAAATTGGGCCAAAAGATTCCTATCTTTTATATCATGAGGAACTTGAAAGTCTAGTAAAAAATATAACGGGATTAAAAAGGGTTAGGTTTTGGATGACCTTTTCAGAAAAATACCTTACCCATTTAAGAGTCCTACAAAATGTTGGGATGACCAGGATTGATGAGATTGAGTATAATGGGGTTAAGATTGTCCCTATTCAATTTTTAAAGGCATTGTTACCAGACCCAGCAAGTTTAGGCCCACGGACAAAGGGAAAAACCAATATTGGTTGTGTTATTGAGGGTACAAAGGGTGGCCAGAAGAAAAAGATATACATCTACAATATCTGTGATCACCAAGAATGTTACCGAGAGGTTAAGAGCCAGGCCATTTCTTACACAACAGGTGTCCCTGCGATGATCAGCGCTAAACTAATACTTACAGGGAGGTGGCAAGGTAAAGGGGTATTTAATATAGAAGAACTGAATCCAAAACCTTTTATGGATGAATTGATGGCACAGGGGTTGCCTTGGAAGCAGATAGAACTTGAATAAAGTAGCTTTTTTACTTTATTCAAGTTCTATCTACGTTTTTTTGAAAATTAAAGTCTTATGAGCCATTTCTTATGGAGATAACCTACTCCGAAAAAGCTGTAAAGCAAGTAGCAAAAATTTCGACCTGTACGATTAGAATAGTGCCTTTTTGCTCCGAAGGAACATTTCATACTAGCCTAGGGTGAGCGAAGCGTAACCCTAGGTAATGATTTATATACCGATAGCACTCTGAAAGAGTGCCTCATAAATTATAATAAGCTCATCATATTATTATAGATGAAGCACTCCTTCAGAGTGCTATTT
>JAZDLJ010000105.1:0-8538 GCA_043802115.1 bacterium
AAATTGCCTCTGTTTGAGCGAAGCGAGTTAGGCAATTTAGGGAAGCAAGCTTAGAAAATTCAAAAAAGACTACTCCAACGAACGAAGCAAAGATTTTTCTCTTCTCACCCACCCTGCAAGATTATTTTGGAAAGATGTCTACTATATTCTCTAAGCAGCCAGAGGCAAAAGAAGACAAAGATTTTTGTCTTCTCACCCGCAAGATTATTTTGGAAAGATGTCTATTCAAATAATCATCATAGCATCACCATAACTATAAAATCTATAATTCCTAGCTATTGCCTCTCTATAAGCCTCCATAATTAAATCTTTCCCAGCAAAAGCCGAGACAAGCATAAGTAAAGTTGATTTAGGAAGATGAAAATTAGTTATTAACGCATCTGGGAGATTAAATATATAAGGAGGATAAATAAAAATATTGGTATAACTTGACTTCGTCTCGACTAATCTCTCAGAAGTAATGGATGATTCTAACGCCCTTATAGAAGTAGTGCCAACTGCAATTACTCGACGTCCTGCTTGTTTAGCTTGATTAATCTCTATTGCTACTGATTCTGGGAGTACAAAAAATTCTTCCTCCATTTTATGTCTTTCAACAACTTCTTCTTTAACAGGTTTAAATGTACCTAATCCAACATGTAAGGTCAAGTAAAGGATCTTTACCCCAAGGTCTTTAATTTTAGTAAGTAAATCACTAGAGAAATGAAAACCAGCGGTCGGGGCAGCTACCGCACCAATATTTTTTGCATAAACTGTCTGATATCTTTCTTGATCAGATTTGTTATCTTGTCGTTTTATATAAGGTGGTAGGGGGATATGGCCATATCTATTAATTAAGCCTTGAGCATCTTCTCCTAATAATTTAACATAAAACTTTTGTTTCTCACGTCCAACAACCTTTATCTTAAAATCCGGATCATTAATAATGATTTCAGAGTCAATTTTAGGATTACCTTTAATTATAGCCTCCCAAGAATCGGTACTCTCTAATTTCCTTACTAGAAATACCTCAACCTTTCCTCCAGAGATAGCCTTTTTGCCCAATAATCTAGCCTTAAAGACCTTAGTATCATTTAAGACCATAATATCTCCTGGAGTCAGAAACTTAGTTATCTCAAAAAAATTATAATGACCTAATATCTTTTGGCTACTCCTTTCAATAACCATTAATCTTGAATTATCTCTTATTGAAGTTGGTTCATAAGCAATAAGTGTTTTAGGTAAATCGTAATCAAAATCAGAGGTTTTCATCATTTATTCCCTTTTATTAACTGCGAAAAAATGATATACACACAGGTTCCAACGGGGATAAAATAAAAAAGCTATTTTATCCCCGTTGGAACCTGTGTATAAGGATAATAATACTTCAATATCTGCTTATAATTATACCCATTTTCTGCCATGCCTTTCGCACCCCACTGACATAATCCTACCCCATGTCCCCAGCCATTACCTATAAAAGTTATACTTGAATTTCCATTAATTATATCAAATTTTAAACTTCTGATAACGTCATATCCTATCAGTTTTCGAAATTCAGTACCTTTTAAAATGATACTTTCCCCTGTAGTTTGATTTAAAACTAGCTTTGTTACCCGTTTGGAAGATGTTTTTTTTATATCCACATCTATGGATAAGATGTCGCCAGATAAAATATTCTTTTTATTTAATTTTTCTTTTATAAGCTCATATGGGATCGTCCGTTTCCATCTATAATGTTCAGAATCACTACAAAATCCACAATAAACTCCTTTTAGGGCATGATGGTCCCCAAAGACATATTTAGCATCCTCTGTCTTTCCTCCACAACAAGCATGATAGAAGGCTGAGATTAATTCTCCTTTTTCATTTTTCAAGATCATCCCTTCTGTTTCTAATACAGCTACATTTGATCGGTCATCTTCTCCACTAAGCCCACCATATACTTGGGAATTGATTGTACAGGTAAGATGAGTTAGTTTACCTTCATTTATCTGCTTGTGATATAAGGCATAAGTCCTTGCTGCAATAGCTTGAGCCTTTAATGCCTCAATTGGCCAAGCTGGATTAACCTCCGTCTTCATGACACCTTGAAGATATTCTTCAATAGGTAAATTGTTTATAACCTGGATGGTTCCATTAGATTTCTTCCATATCTCAATACTTCCTCTAAAATTAGATCTATTAACCCTAATGGGAAGGTTTTTTCCACTAATTTTAAGGGCTTTTAATCCTATTACTTGTTGATCCAGTCTAATTCCTTTTGGTACAGGAGAAATAATAAGAGGAGTAATAGAGGTATTTTTTTTAAAAAGGATCCTCTTATAATCTAAATCTGATACTAATATGCTAGAATAAGAACTACTTATCTCTACCTTGTATACATTATCTAAAAGTAGAATCCGTATTAGCTCTTCGGAATCATCTGCAAAAGCGAATAAATAACTAAAAGGAATATGGAGAGAAAAAAGGATGATCCAATATATAATTTTTTTTTTTTCTAAACATGTAAAATCAACTAAATCAAAAGGTAGTAGGTAAAATGGAGTTTAACGCCTAAAGATGAGATCGTTACGAGGCACTCTCTTTCTCACTATATACACAGCCACAGTATTGTTGTCTGTAAAATCCTTGTTCTTTACATATCTTTATGCCTTCCTTCCAGCCGTCTCTAAAATCTTTATAATAAAAGGGGACATTATACTTTTGAGCTGTAGTTTTAGCTATATCTATGATTAAATCATGTTTTTGAAATTTACTATATAAGAGGGTAGTTGTAAAACAGTCAAACTTACCTTCTTTTGCATATTTTCCAACAGCTTCAAGCCGCATACTATAACAGACCATACATCTTTCTTCTTCTCTAAAAGTTACCTCTCTCAAAAATTCTTCTAAATTATATTCATCTTTATAGACAATCTTTAAACTACTCCAAGATACAAACTCTTTTAATGTGTCTAAACGTTTTTTATATTCTAAGTAAGGATGAATGTTAGGGTTATAAAAAAAACCAGTAATGTCTAATCCTTCTTTTAATAAGACGGATGAAGGATAGATAGCACAGGGAGCACAGCAGATATGGAGAAGGATCTTCATGATTTTTAAGCACTAGGTAACTTTATGAAACCGTTTAAAATAAAATTTCAACTACCAGCTCTAAAGCAAAAAAACTACTTTAGAACTGGTAGTTGAAAACCAAAATGCTCATAGGCTAGTTTCGTAGCAATTCGACCTCTGGCTGTCCTATTAATAAAACCACACTGAATTAAGAAGGGTTCATAAACATCTTCAATAGTATCTCTTTCTTCACAAATAGCCGCTGCCAAGGTCTCAACACCAACCGGTCCTCCAGAGAATTTTTCAATAATCGCCAACATTAGACTTCTGTCCATTTTATCAAAACCTAAGTTGTCAACTTCTAGCATATTTAAAGAGACAGAGGCTATATCCTTATCAATAAATCCATCACCTTTAACTTGGGCAAAGTCTCTTATTCTCTTTAATAAACGATTACTTATCCTTGGAGTACCTCTTGATCTCCTGGCTATTTCAAATGCCCCATTATTACAGATCTCGAAATTTAAGATTTTCGCAGAACGCAAAACTATCTCTGTAAGGTCTTCAGCATTATAAAAATCCAATCTACAGATAACTCCAAATCTATCCCTTAAGGGAGAAGAGAGTAAGCCTGTCCTGGTTGTTGCCCCAACTAATGTAAATTTAGGTAGATCTAGCTTTATTGATCGAGCGCCTGGTCCTTGGCCAATTATAATATCTAACTTAAAATCTTCCATTGCTGAATATAGAGTCTCTTCTACTACAGAATGAAGACGATGGATTTCATCAATAAAAAAGACGTCCTTTTCTTGTAAATTAGTCAAAATAGCAGCTAAATCACCGGCTTTCTCTAATGCAGGCCCTGATGTAGCCTTTATACCAACTCCAAGTTCCTTGGCAACGATATAAGCCAAGGTTGTTTTTCCCAATCCAGGTGGTCCATAAAATAATACATGATCAAGGGCCTCGGTTCTATTTTTAGCAGCTTGAATAAATATCCTTAAATTCTCTTTAATCTTAGATTGTCCAATATATTCATCTAAGAAACCTGGTCTTAATTGGGCCTCATATTTTTGTTCTTCGTCTTGTAAGTTAGTATCTAAAATTTCTTGTATTCGTTCTTTTTCCATATTATTAAATTAGTGACTGTCTCAGTGAATATTGTCAGTAATGTTATTAGAAAATATTTTTACCACTTAATTTACCTAATGATATCTTAATTAGTTGTTCCAGGGATATCCTTCCTCCTAATTCTTTCATAACCTTTTTTACTATTACTTCAGCATTGTTTTTCCTATACCCTAAATTAATCAAAGCTGAGAGTGCATCTTCAAAAAGTAAGGGATAGCCTAATTCATTCTTCGTTTCTTCTTGCTTAACTATATCTTTCAATCCAACCTGTGCACTTATTTTTTCTACCTTATCTTTTAGTTCTAAGACCAATCTATTAGCTGTTTTATTACCGATCCCTGGAATAGAACTTAACTTATCAACCTCCTCGTCAGCTATAGCTTCAATTAAATCATCAACTGCTATACCAGAAATAATATTTCTAGCGAGTTTTGGTCCTATTTTTGATATGGAAGTCAATAAATTAAATATTTTTTTTTCTTTAATAGAATAAAAACCATAAAGACTAATTATATCCTCCCTAACATGAGTATAGACATTTAACTCTACTTGTTCTCCTATGTCTGGTAAGGTATAAAAAGTAGGTAAGGAGATAATTAAATTATATCCGACACCATGGACATCAATAATAATATTATCAGGGGATTTACTAATTAAAGTACCTTTTAAATAAGCAATCATGAAACCCTACCTATTTTATCTTTATATCTTGAAGAATTTAAATGACACATTGCCACAGCAAGCGCATCGGACAAATCGTATGAAGATGGAAGAGTATTAATGTCTAATAGTTTTTTTATCATAATCCTTACTTGTTCTTTTTCAGCACGACCATAACCCACAACTGATTTTTTTACTTCCAGGGGGGAATATTCGCTTATCGGTAGATTAAGATTTTCTGCCGCTAATAAAGCTACCCCACGTGCCTGTCCTAACTTTAAGGCAGATTTTATATTACAAGAGTAAAAGGTATCCTCAACAGCTACACTCTCAGGTTTATATTTAGAGAGGATATCTACTAATTGATCATAAATATGTTTAAGCCTTGTTGATATCTTCTCCTTAGGTTTTGTTGAGATAGTTCCAGCATAGATTAAAATTGCTTCTCCCTTAAGACTTCCTTCTATTATCCCAAATCCAGTAGTTAATGTCCCTGGGTCAACACCTATTACTCTCATATTTAATCTTCTTTATTACTCAATGCTTCCATAATTTCATCAGGTATATCAAAGTTTGCATAGACATTTTGAACATCATCATGCTCTTCTAATTTTTCTACTAATTTTAAGACCTGTTCAGCTTGTTTTTCATCTAGTTTTAAAGTAGTCTGAGATACCATAGTAATTTCTGATGAGGTAATTTTTAGATTATTTTTCCCCAAAGCATCCTTTACATCTTCAAATTCACCTGGAGAACTGACTATTTCATATGAATCTGATTCAACGCTCATATCTTCAGCCCCAGCTTCAAGGGCTATCTCCATTAATTTATCTTCTCCAATTTCATTTTTATCTACAACAATTAATCCCTTCCTCTGAAACATCCAGGATACACAACCAGACTCTCCTAGATTTCCATTGTATTTAGTAAATAAATGTCTAATATCCGCCACAGTACGATTTTTATTATCTGTCAAAACTTCTAAAATTATTGCTACTCCGTCAGGACCATAACCTTCATAAGAGTGCGATTCATAGACTACTCCAGGGAGTTGACCAGTACCTTTTTTAATAGCCCTCATAATATTGTCTTGAGGCATATTAGCTGCCTTAGCAGCTGCTACAGATGTCTTTAGACGAGGATTTGAATCCAAATCCCCCCCTCCTAAACGAGCCGAGACTGTCATTTCCTTAATTATTTTTGTGAATAAACTCCCTTTTTTGGCATCCTCCTTAGCCTTTTTACGTTTAATCGTATTCCACTTTGAGTGCCCTGACATGCTCTTTCTTCCTCCTTAATATTTTTGAAAGTTCTTGATTTTTAATTTTTGGTACTTAAAAATGAAAATATAATACTCACAAGATGGGTTTCTCTTGGTACATATTTTGCAAAATTTCTGAGAATCATTTGTTTCGACAGGCTGTTACTGAATGTTAAAATCAAAAATTTAAGTCTGTTTAACTTTTGCTATACTTAACCTTCAGATGATATCTTAAAAAAAAATTCTAAAAATTAAGTCATCGATTTAATTTTTTATCCTCTCATAAATTTTAATTTGCTTAGATGGATATTTGTTATGTTATGTCTCATCTCTGCCAGGTTTTTTGTAGCTTTTCATAATTTTTTTTATTTTTTTCAAATCCACCCAATAACTTAGTTCAATGACCTAATTATGTAACAGCCTATTTCTAGAAGATGCATAAAATAAGCATGGAAAAATCAAAGTTGGAGTACTGTAAATTAACGTTTAAGAATTTAAAAGTAAGGGTAACTCTTCCAGCTTGTTTATTCTCATTTTTGTTCTGAAAGAATCTGAGCTAAAGCAGTATAACACTTTTAATAAAAAGCTGTAAAGTTAAAAAAAATATTAACTTGTTACTTTTAAGTCTTCAAGAAATAACAAAACCCAAGTGCTTATTGAAGTTGATTTTTTTTATTTATAATAGTAATATTAGGAATCCTTCATTTGTCAGTTTACACTTTTTTTAAAGATTAACACAACGTACACAGAGGGTTATAGAGATACGCAGAGAAAAAAACTAAAAGTAAAATAAGAAGTTACTTTAAAAAAATGCAACTTCTCAAAAAGTGTGGGGTAAGAAAAAGCATCAATAAAATAAGAGGTTACGTTGCCAATTTCCTACTTTTTTGTAACTTTTTTATTGAAGCAGTTTGCCTGTCCTTATTGAATAATTTTAAAATCAATATGTTAAGAATTTGGTGTGTAAAATTTTAGTCCAGAATTTGTAAAAACTTCAATCTGTAATTAATTGAATTATAGAGACATTTTGAGTGACCCCACACTTTTTGAGAAGTTACAAAAAAACTCTATATTTCTTTGTGTTCTCTGTGTTGAAAAAATTGGGAAAGTGTAAACTACTTTTTGCTTTAAAAGAATTTTTAGGACATAACTATTTAACTATAGTACTCCAGGTTAGGTTTTTCTAAAATAATACGGGTTAATTTTGTAACTATCTGTTTAGGCTCAGAGTGGCAAAGAAAAAAACAAAAAAACCTTAAAAATTTTTGTAACTTTGTGCCTTAACATACTAGTTTGAACTAACACGATCACTTTGGAAAAACCTAACTCAGAGTACTATTAATTGAACGACCATGATTACTTATAACTTTTGCGTAAGCGACTTAGTTTCTTTTTTCAAAATTTTCTTAGTGAAGCTTCCCGTTAAAAATTGCCTCTGTTTGAGCGAAGCGAGTAGCCCCTAGTCATAAGTTGCAGACGGTCAATACCCTGGATACAGCCATTAATAAGGATTTAAAAATTAAGTGCACAAAAACTATACAATTTGAAGAAAAAGAGGTATTGATGAAAATTGGTAATGGTAACAAAATTAAGTAATTATGCCGACGTAGCTCAGGGGTAGAGCAATTGATTCGTAATCAATTGGTCGGGGGTTCAATTCCCCCCGTCGGCTCCATTTAATTTCAAATAATTACTCTTCCATGTTAAATTGTTTAGTTAACTGGTGTGGGAGTTGGTGTGGAACTTTTTAACACATTCTCCAATACCTTCATAGCCTGACGTTGAGGCTGGCCGATAGGATGTAAATATATTTCTGTTGTTGATCTATTTTCATGCCCTAACAGTCTTTGTATAATATCTATACTAATAATGCGAATTAAGGGTTGAAAACAAGTAAAAACATGGCAGCAGCCAGTCTGCCAAAAACATGGACAAGAAGTCCCTTATAAGAACGTACCTTAGAAGCAAAAGGATGTTTTCAAATCTTTTAGTGAGACCTTCGCAAGATAATATATGTTGGAGATTATTCATACCGAAGCGCCTCCGCAGGTTTTATATGGTTAATGTTTTTTAGGATAAAGAGAGTGCTAATAATACCTAATGCCAATTTCGTTTCTTCTCTCTAGGATATTCCCTGATATAGTTTTGGCAACAATAAGCAGAGAAAATATAAGGGTAAGGATCGAACCTAGGATAGCTACTTTTCTGGATTGAGCCGCTATTCCACCTATAGCCTTTACAAAACTTGCAGCTGAATTCACCTCAACCTTGGGAATAGTTTTTTTTATCTCTTCAATAATGCTGTCTATATTAGACATCTTTCCAAAATAAATATCATATTTACTAGGAGAGAAGATAAAAAATTTGCTGGAGAGAGTTATTAGGAGACTTTTTGTAAATTTTTTTAGCGCAGCTTCCCGTTAAAAATTACCATTGTTTGAGCGTAGCGA
>JAZDLJ010000145.1:0-5789 GCA_043802115.1 bacterium
GTAAAATTGCCTCTGTTTGAGCGAAGCGAGTTAGGCAATTTAGGGAAGCAAGCTTAGAAAATTCAAAAAGACTACTTCAACGAACGAAGCAAAGATTTTTGTCTTCCTATGCCCTGCAAGATTAATTTGGAAAGATGTCTAATAAAGGATGGTGATTCAACAAAAAAGAATTATGTTTCCAGGCTGTTAATTATTTCCTTAACATCTTTCATCCTATTCGCTATTAAATAGTTTTTTATCCCTTCCACTATCTCAATAGACAAACAAGGATTTATAAAATTACCTGTACCAATAGCCACTGCCGATGCCCCGGCTATTAAAAATTCTAAGGCATCAGGAGGACTCATAATTCCTCCCATTCCAATAATCGGAATCTTAACTACTTGTGCTGTTTGCCACACCATTCTTAGGGCTATGGGTTTTATTGCTGGTCCAGATAAACCTCCAGTAATATTAGCTAATATGGGTCTTCTTTTTTTAATATCTATAGCCATACCCAGGAACGTATTAACCATGGATATCCCGTCTGCACCTGCCTCTTCAACACTTTTTGCTATTTTAACAATGTCTGTATTGTTTGGAGTAAGTTTAACAATAATGGGTAAGAGACTACTTTTTTTAATTAAAGAGGTTACTTCGTAGGCAGAGGAAGATGAACCACCAAAACTAATTCCTCCTTCTTTTACATTTGGACAGGAGATGTTAACTTCTAAAGCATCAACACCTTCAATCTCATTTATCCTTTTGGTAAGTTCTTCATATTCTTTTAGGGTATTTCCTAAGATGTTAACAATAATAGCTGCTTTGATTTTTTTAAAAAGGGGTAGTTTTTCTCTAATAAAGGCCTCAATTCCAATATTTTCTAAGCCGATAGCATTTAATAGTCCTGAGGCTGTTTCAACTATGCGGGGAGGAGGATTTCCTAACCTTGGTTGTAAGGATAACCCTTTAACTGTTATTGCTCCTAATTTATTAATATCCAGGAAAGGTGTAAACTCTAACCCATATCCAAAGGTACCAGAGGCAGTTACCACAGGATTTTGGAGAGTTAAGCTTCCAATAGTTATGCTTAGATCTGGATCAGTCATTAGACTAGTTCCTCCCATATAATCTCTTTAGCATCGAATACAGGGCCGTCTTTACATACATGCTTATAATAGTAGTAATTATTTGTATTAGATATATTTTTTACTTTTATAGCACATCCCTGACAAACACCGATCCCACAAGCCATGCTCCTATCTAACGATATCTGACACAAGACATTATATTGAGAACTAATATTAGCTACATAATCTAACATGGGTAATGGCCCACAGGCAAAAATTTGCATATCTTTAGCCTGAGACAAGGAAGGTAAAAAATCGAATTTAAAAAAATCTTGACAGAGTAAATTAATTCGACCTTTGCAGCCGATACTACCATTTTCTGTACAGATACTTAAATCTATACGATCTGATCCTTCCAATTCATTTAGACACAAGATATCATCTTCTTTTTTCCCCCCAACAAGAAAATATATCTCAGACTTATTAAATGATTTAATGTTTTTGATATTTGCTATCAAGGCTATTAAAGGCGCTATACCAATTCCTCCTGCTATAAATAAAAATTTTTAGTAGTTGGTTCGATCTTAAAACCATTGCCAAGGGGACCAAGTAAATCAATCTCTATATCCGGTTGAAGTTGGGTCATTAACTGGGTACCTTTCCCAACGACTTTGTAAAGAAACTCGATAATAGAAGATGGTTGATTGTGTGGTTGAGTAGGATTGGCTGGGTTATTGTCTGGTTTAGATATCTTGTAGTAACTGAAGGGACGTCTTAGAAGTGGATCATAGGTGTTATTAACCTGCAACATAAAAAATTGGCCGGGGAGGATATTGTCAAGGGGAGCAGGGTAGAGTACTTGCAATTTATAGTAATTCGATTTTATGTTTTTATTAGAAATAATGATTGATTGCATTGGTCACAAAGTAAGTATCCAGTGATCCCTTTTGGTTAAAATATTTCGACCTGTACGATTAAAAATTAACCACGGAGAAAATCTGAGAAAATCTGAAAAAAATATTTTGACTAAACATAATTACGCTTTTTTAGTATCATCTTTAAAAACAAAGTAGTAAAATCACGAAAAAATTTGAAAAATTGTTTTTTAATTGTTATTTTTTCAGATTTTCTCAGATTTTTTCCGTGGTTTAATATGTCTTTATTTGTAAAAGTATCTAATTTGCGTTATTCATGTTTAATAATAAAGTTAACCATACAGGTTGAAATATTTGTCATAGATGCACACAAATTATAGAACAAACACTTTTATTTTCTTGACATCACTGATACTTAATCATATTATAGTTTAAGATAATAAGCAATAAAAGAATGATCAGGAGTTGCCAATCAGCTACAATTAATTAATAGAACTGCACCTAAAGAAATTGCACCTATAGATATAAAGTTAGAAAAATACTTTATATCTAGTATAGGTGTAAGGTGACTAAATGCATCCTATAACACCTTTCTTTATCTTTGAAAATCAACTAGAAAAACTATCGGAGTTCATAAAAACCCTTAATCTAAAACCAACTGAATCTTTACCTATTTTATGGATATATTCTATCCTTATACTTATTGGTGGCTTATTCATCGGATTTATAATAGGTAAGATGCGTTCCTCAAAAGCAAAAGGATTAAAGCAATTAGACAGCTTAAAAAAGGCGCTATATGATGAGATTTTTCTTAAAGATAAATTACAAGAGACGGTTAATAATCTAACAAATGAAAATTTAAAATTATCGTCTTTTTTTATTATTTTACCTGAACTGGCACAGGATTTAAGTGCCAGCCTTTCAACAATGCAGATAGGCGAGGTCTTGATAAAAACTGTCAGAAGGCTGGTTTTAGCTGACGAGGTGAGTTTTTTTATTATTGATCCTTTAAAAACAAAGTTAACATTATTATGTACATATGGATTACCTGCAAACCTCATAGGAATATTAGATATAGTGATAGGAGATGGAAGGATTGGCCAGGCAGCTCAAAAAAAGATAGTAATGGCTGCAGAGGACTTTAAAGACAATGTACCCTTGGCTAAAATTCAGACTGATAATATCACTATAGGTATTAATTCTACTTATTGTGTTCCTCTGGTTATAAAGAACGAATTACTTGGAGTATTAAATCTTGGGATAGTAGGTGAAAAAGGAAAAAATATAAAGAAATTTCTCTCAATTATAGGATGTCTGGGATCTGTTGCCCTAATGAATGCCTTTTTAACTGTTAGCTCAGAGATTGAGGTAGATGTGGATGTATTGACAAATTTATATAATCGTAGGTTCTTCTTAGAGCGTTTGAAGGATGAGAATAAGAAGAGCTTAGATTATGATATTCCGCTATCCATCATTATCTTAGATGTAGATAATTTTAAAGATCATAATCATCATTATGGTTACCAGATAGGTGATGTTATTCTAAAAAAACTTGGAAGGCTAATCAAGAAGAATGCCCGGGAGATCGATATAGTCGCAAGATATGGAAGGGAAGAATTTGCCCTTATTTTACCTTCAACTGATAAACGGAGTGCCTTTGAATTCGCTAATAGAATTATAAAAAAAGTTGAAGAAACAGCGTTTACTGTTTTTACTAATGATAAAAGAGAACATATAGGGAAGATAACTGTTAGTGGTGGGGTAGCTACTTTTCCTCAAGACGGTTCAACTATAGATGAGCTTATTAAGCGTGTTGAGAGTGCCTTAAATACGGCTAAAAATGAAGGGAAAAATAAGGTTGTGGCCTATCAATTATGAAAATAGTCGCTATTATACCAGCAAGATATTTATCCACTCGTCTTCAGACAAAGGTATTGCTTGATATAGCTGGAAAACCAATGATAGGTCATGTATATGAAAGGGCCAGGCAGGCTTCTCTTGTCCAAGATGTTTTTGTGGCTACTGATGACCAAAGGATAGCCAGGATTGTAACCGATTTTGGCGGGAAACCAATAATGACTTCTACTAGTCACAACTCTGGGATGGATAGGGTTGCTGAAGCTGTAATCAACAGGGATATAGATATAGTTGTTAATGTTCAGGGTGATGAGCCTTTAATTAGGCCAGAGATGATTGATCAAGCTATCGCAGTTTTACTAGAAGATAACAACATACTTATGAGCACGTTAAAATGTTCAATAGATAACGACGTTGATGTAGTAGATCCGAATATTGTTAAGGTTATTACTGATAAAAATGATTTTGCTCTCTATTTTTCACGGCTTCCTTTGCCATATGATAGGGATAATTGGAAGACAGTCTTTCATACAACTGCGCTTCATTATAAACATATTGGATTATACGTTTATCGTAAAGATTTTCTTTTAAATTTAACCCAGCTTCCTCCAAGTCCGCTTGAGAAAATCGAGAGATTAGAACAATTACGTGTTCTGGAAAATGGCTACAAAATAAAGGTTCTTACTACTAAATATGATTCTTATAGTGTTGATACGGAAGGGGATTTAAAAAAGGTTAGAAAATTAATGATGAAATCAGAATGATTTCATCATGTTAAAATGGGGGATATGGATATGGAAAAAAAGATTACGGTTTGTATAGCTGATGATCACGCTATCTTAAGGCATGGAGTGCAGGCCTTAATAAAACAAGAAAACAATATCGAGATGATTTGGGAGGCAGCAAATGGGCACGAAGTTTTAGAACTAATTCAAAATAAAAGTCCTGATGTCTTAATATTGGATATTGCTATGCCTAAACTCAATGGGATTGAAGTGACTAAAAGGGTAAAAAAAATTTCACCTAAAACAAAGATAATTATTTTAACTATGTATGACACTCATGAATATATCTACGAACTTCTTTCTTGTGGGATATCCGGATACCTTCTTAAAGAAGCTGTAGCTAAAGACCTCATCTCTGCAATTAGGGCTGTTTATAAAGGTGATTTTTATCTTAGTCCATCTATTTCCAGGCAGGTTGTCAATGGATATTTAGAATTAAAACAAGGGGAAGAAATAAGATTAAAACTTGTAAAAAATAATTTAACTGAACGAGAAAGAGAAATATTGCAATTGATTGCAGAGGGATACTCAAGCAGAGAAATTGCATCTTTATTAAAAAGTAGTATAAAGACGATAGACACACATAGAAATAATCTCATGAAAAAGTTAGATATACATCGTAAATCGGAGTTGATTAAATATGCTATACGTGAGGGAATTATCCAGATAAATGCCAAACCAAAAGAATTTATGGAGGAGTCGCCAACACAATAAGATGCTTTTTTTATGCGGGGTTAGAGGCGATGCGGGTTATAAGATGTTCGGTTACAAATAATTATAAAACACCTAAGAATTGACACCCGCTATCTGATCAAAGTTCGCCTGAAGGGCGCTAATTTAATGTTTAGGAATTTTCATTTTTTTTATGCGGGTTTGCGGGCGATTGTATAAAAAATGTTAATAATTATAACAAGATGAATGCCTTGTTAATTTTTTGAAAGTAAATCTCATATTCTGCCCTGAAGGGGCGTTTCATACTAGCCCAGGGTGAAACCCTGGGAGGGATAAATAGATGCCAATGCGCTCTGAAGGAGCGCCTCATAAAATAAAAGGGGAAAAATAATGCCTCAGCAAAATATGAGGCACTCTTTCAGAGTGCGGGTTGGTGGGGAAATCATTACCCAGGGTTTCACCCTGGGCTAGTATGAGAGGCTCCTTCGGAGCAGTTTATGAGTTGTCCCTTCGGGGCAAAATAGAGTCCGCCCGTAGGGCGTTAATTTAAA
>JAZDLJ010000167.1:0-25335 GCA_043802115.1 bacterium
TCGCTACGCTCAAACAATGGTAATTTTTAACGGGAAGTTGCGCTAAAAAAATTTACAAAAAGTCTCCTAATAACTCTCTCCAGCAAAATTTTTGTCTTCTTTCCTAGTAAATATGGTATTTATTTTGGAAAGATGTCTAATGTAGTTTTTTTAATTTATAACAATTGTAGGTACTATTTTTTTTAAAAAAATGACGCCCTTCAAGCAGATTTTTTGTTTTGTCTTTGTCTCTATACAAGGAAGCATCATTCTACTAGAAGTATAACTTAACACCGAAGTTTCTTATAATACTCAATCACCTTTTCACATACCTCTTGAACTGATTCCTTTACCATTATCTTTTCATTATTAAGTAAGGTAATGACAGTATCAGGCGTACTCTCTACATATTTTATCAGCCCCGCATTAATTACAAATTCTTTGTCATTCAATCTTCTTACGATTATCATTTCTTAAATTTTAAATTAACGCCCTTCAGGCGGACTTTTTTGTTTCTGCCTTTGTCTTTAGCCCCCCTACCCACTCTGGAAGAGAGAGTAGGGGGAAAATCTACTTACCTCTTCAAATTAATAGCACTCTGCGACATTTCATCATAAGCTACAATAACCTTTGAATTAGCCTGAAAAAAACGTTGAATATTCATCATCTCAGGAAATAAAGCAGTATATTCTGCATTAGACATTTCAAGTGTCCCAGGAGCTACTGTTCCTCGGCCACCTTCACTAGCCGCCCCAACTGCAGGTGAACCTGAATTTTTAGTCTCAGAAAAAACATTTCCAGATTCATGCTGTAACCCCTGGGTATTATTAAAACTAGCAAGGGCAACCTGGGCGATATTCCGGTTAATACCATTAGAAAAGAGTCCGACTATCTCACCTATTTCGTTAATATTAAGATTGGAAAGCGTCCCTGCCTCATATCCATCCTGACTTATAGAAGAGGTTGAAGAGACTGAGACATTCGCAGCCGCAAAATTAGTCAAACCATCCGAGTTTCCTACTGTGCCTAGGTCTAAAGCTATACTTTGGCCTGTTGCTGCCCCGCTAACAGGATTAAAGGTAACAGCACTACCACTTATGCCAGCTAATGACCCATCTGTATTAAAGGTTACAGTCCCACTACCTGTAGCTGCCCCTGATGCCACACTAACCCCCCAACTCCATGAATTAACAGTCTGCTTGGTAAAGCTTACATAAAGGGCAGTTCTGTCACCCAGGGAGTCATAGATATTTACTGAAGTAACATGAGTAGAGCCTATAACTACATCAGAATTTAGGTTGGCATCTATCTCGACCTCACTAGTAGGATTGGCCAATATCCGCATCCCTGTTGGGATAACAAGATCTGTTATTACCCCTGAAGAATCAATATTTCCACTATTATCAGCCTGCCAACCCTGGACAACCAGGCCGTTTGGATTAACAAAATTCCCATCGGCATCAAAAGAAAAATTACCTGCCCTTGTATAAAGATAATTTGAGGCAGTGGCCCCACTCTTGTCCCTAACGACAAAAAAACTATTTTCTGAATTTTCGATAGCTAAATCTGTTGTATTATTAGTAGTCTGTAGGCCTCCTTGGGCAAACGATGTACTAACCGCTCCTATTGTTGATCCCAGACCAATCTGCATAGCATTCGTACCACCTTGTGAGGCAGTAGGAGCAGATGCACCTTTTACGGTCTGGCTGGGGAGAGTCTCGAACTCAGCCAGCATTGACTTAAAACCAGGGGTATTAGCATTAGCAAAGTTATTACTAATGATATTCATTGCTTGCTGCCCAGCATTTAATGCTACTGTAGCTGCACTTGCACTTGTACCCATTTATCTCTATCCTCCTTTCTACTTTTACTGCTTCTGTCAATCAGCAGTAAAAAGGACATCCTCAATGAGGGCCAGTCCATATTAATCATTAATCCAAGCTATTTTTTAAATTACAATCGCACTATCAATATTAGTAAATACATTCTCTTGTAGTTGAGCCTTATCCATGGCCGTAATAATTGTCCTATTTCTAATGTTAACAATAAGGGCCATATCTTGAAGTAAGATTAGTGATTCTTTTGCTCCTTTATCAGATGCCTTGTTCACTGCAGTATTGATCTTCTCCATATTCTTCTGGGAAATTTCCAACTCTCGATCTTTTAAACGATTCGCTGCATGAGCCGAAAATTTAAGCTCCTTTCCCTTTTGGAGTTCTGACTGCAAGATATCTTTAAAGGAGTCTTTTATACCTGGTAATGATCCAGTTTTTATTTCTTCCAACTTCCTTGTTGTCTTTGAAACCTGACTTGAATACCTATTATCTCCCAGAGGGAATTGAATTCCGTTTCTCATCCCGTTGCTACCTCCTTTATATTATAATGATGAATGAAGAATTAAAAAGACTAAAAAACAGTATAGATAAAATGCAAATTCCTACACAATTAAGTTAAATGTTAGTCTTATCTTCTAATTCATTTAATTCCTGAATATCTGAAAATGGGACTTCCTGATTACCTACCTTAAGTAATACCTGCCCATCTTCAAATCTCACCCCGGTAATTCGGCCTGTTACTCCTGAATCAACCTTCAACTCCTGGTTTTTCTCACTAACAGCAGTTATTTTATACCTATAACTACCATCTTCTAACTGCCGGCCTTTTTGATTATTTCCATCCCAACACACTGTATTTTCTCCAGTTTTCTGTATCCCAGGTTTTAACGTCCTAACCAGGTTATTACCTTTATCATAGATATCAACAAGTACATTAGCCTGTTGCGGGAGATTATAATTAACCTCACTAATACCCCCATTAATAATTTCAATATGGTCGCTATTGAACTTACCCTCCTTACCAATAAAACTTGCAGCAAAGACACTATCATTAGACTTATCGGTATCCTGAAGAGTTGCTAACGTATTATTGATTTCTAATAACTGTTGGTACGATCCTTGTTGAGTAAGCTGAGATATGTATTCAGTATCTTTCACCGGTTCGAGAGGATCCTGGTTTGTAAATTGAGTCATCAATATCTTAAAAAAATCCTCCATTTTAATCTCATTTTTCCTATTATCCGGACTATTTGTTGCTTGTGTTTTTGTTGCTTGTGTTGTTGACGATACTCCGTTTACCAATTCATTCACCTCCTCTCTAAACAATGATGAGCTATGAAAAAATTAAAAATCTTAAGCAATAAAATTAATGTATCCATCTGATGCATAATAACCTTCTTTTAATATTCCAGGATCAACATCCACTATCTTTAAATCTTCTGCAGAAGATGCCTTCCTGGAAGAAAATCTATCCTTAAACTCACGATAAACCCCATGTCGGTTAGAATGGGAATTAAAATTATTACCAACTGAGACAGAAAACTTTTCAACATTAAATCCCTTTTCTGCCAGGGAGTTCTTCAACTGATTCAGATTACTCTCGACAATACCCTTAATTGCCTCGCTCTCTGTCTGAATCAAGGCCTTCATCTTCTCTCCCTCAATAGATATCTTGATCTGGATAGTACCTAACTCATCAGGTTTCAACCTGACAACAAGTTCCCTCTTGTCAGATGAGATACTGGTTGTAATATTTTTAACAATCTGATCCACTACCTGGGTCTCTTGAGCCTGATAATTTGGACTCGTTTGTTTTACCCCTTCCTGACTGTTAAGATTAGATATCTTCCCAGAAGAACTTTTAGAGTTAATAATAATCGATTGATCTCGCAATTTATTATCAGGGGTTTTTTTATCTGTTGTAGCAAGGACATTCCCAGCTTCCTTCTGATTTCCAGATACTATAGCCTTCTCAAAAGTCCCTCTCAGCAATCCCTTAGCTACTTCTTCATTCGTATCTATCTGGGTGCTAGTATCCAATCTCCGTGTCTCATCTTTATTATCCCTCAATGATTGATCGTACTTAATATGACCATCCGAAGTCTTTTTGATAGCAAGGTTTGGTCTATCTTTATAGGAGATCTTACCCTCAACTCCTTTACTACCTTTGTTAAAATCAGAGTCATGGATTTCACCCGCAGTTAAATCCTTTCTCAAATGTATATCTGTAGGCTGTTTACCATCTTTAACCCCAATGATTACTTTTTCAGTAGCCATAATCTCATCATTAGATTGGCTAACTGTCTTCATAACTATTGGGATATCTGATTTTTTTGTTGGTAGTCGTTCTTCACTGGCCTTTGTACGATAGTCTACCTTAATTTGGTTCTTGGTTACTGGTTCCTGGTTCTTAGTTGCTGTTTCCTGGTTCTTGATTACTGGTTCTTGTTTCTTAATTTTTAGCTCTTGGTTCTTGATTACTGGTTCCTGGTTCTTTGTTCTTAATTCTTTGTTCTTAGAAATCAAAGGGGAAGCTAAACCCTCATTCTCCTTTGTATTACGAATGGAGATGGGTGTTTCATCCTTCAAATCTCGTTTAAAGGAAGGACTTGCTATCTCAGCTATATTTATTCTTCCCTGTTTTTGAGAATTAGAAACCTCTTTTGCCTCTATTTTCTTAAAATTAACATCTTTTTTTTCACCTTCTTGAAGAGAATTCGATACCTCTTGACCATTATTATAGAGCCTATCAGAGTTTTTTTCTGGTTTTACAGCTAAGCTTTCTAACAGATTTAAAACTTTTTTTTCAGTATCTGTTAGATCTTCCTGTTTATAATTAATTTGGAGGATATCCTTAATCTCCTTATCTAATTTTTTAATTGGTTGATTCGGATGAGCCTGGGATAGGACATTTACTAAACTAACATATTGTTTCTCATCTATCCTCCCTTCTTTTAGTAGTTTTTTAAAATAGTCCTTTAACTTATCCTTGCCAATCTTAAGATCACCAGTCTTACCAGATACATCTGAAAGAGTCTGTTGGTTTTTATCTCGTATAGATAATTCGATAATTGAACCAAAATCAGACTGCTTGGATTTTGAGGATTTACTATCTCCCTTTCCCTCAAAGATTTTACCTTGTTTTGAGTTAGCTAATAATTCAAGAGGAGATTGTGTATCTACTACCTGCATTCTTTTTCACCTCCTTTCTTTTGACTGTTAACTGAATTATCAATTTTTTTTCTTTCTAATCAACATTGTGAGTTCTGCCGCCCTTGCTGGGGACATCTTATCAAATATCTTACCTGCTTTTCTTTGCGACATCCTTGACAGTATTTCCACTGCCAGTTTATCTTCCAGCTTCTCAATGATATTAGCAGCTTCCTTGGCCTTTACACTCTCATATAACTTAACTAAATTAGCCAAGTTTTTTTCACCTGCAATCTCCTTCTGCTTCATAAGTTCTTCAATCCTATTCTTTACCTTTGTAATCTCATTAAGTTTACGGTCTAGCTCTACTTTTAGTTTCTCTAATCTCCGTTCTTCTTGTCCAAGAGCTTCTTCCTTAAGGGATAGCTCTTGTTCTTGTTTTTGTTTATATTTTTTAAATTCCTCAACCATTTTCTTTAAATTAAGATCTTCTTCTGAGCTAAAACCTTCTGGCTCATTATTTTTTTCTTTATTTTCAACTTGTCCAACCTGTACAGTTTCAATGGCTAAAATATCATTTTTAGTTAATCCTAAGGTAAAATATCCAATAAGTACGATCGCTACACTTACTATAACTATTTTTAACCAAATTCTTTTAATCAATCTTAACCTTTCTATTAAAGACATTCGTGGCAACCTCATCAATGAATTTTAACTCGGCCTTATTTACTTCAAGTATGTATCCTTGCCAATCTTTTTCTTTTAACCGTTGTAAACCCTTCTTCTTTTTCATAGCCTCAATAACTTCTAATCGTTTGTTCTCTACCTGTCGAGCAATAGCCTCAATAATTTGCTTTTGTTTATTGATAGCGCTAGAAATCCCACGTAAAAAATCCCTATGAATGATTACCTCCGAGATAATTTGTTTTTTGAGTTCCTTTTTCCGAAATTCCTCTTCCGCCCCTCTCTTCATCCCTTCCATCTCTTTCAATTTATCATTTTCCAGATAAAATTTTCGTTTAATCTCAGCTAATTCTCTCTGGAGCTTATCTTCTATCAGTTGTCTATACCTTAATACAGCCTCTAAACAAAATTTATATCTTCTCACCCTAATTCTCCACAATCCCTTTCATCCCTTCCAAAACTTCCTGGTAGCCCACCCTTTCATTAATTCCCTGTTGTAAAAATTTATTGATTGGGTCTATCATCTTCAACGCATAATCTATACTGGGACTACTCCCTGCTACATAGGCGCCTATATTGATAATATCCTCTGCATCTTTATAAGTAGCAAGGACATCTCTTAACCTATTAGCCATACTTTTAGCTTCTGGTGTAACTACTTCGGTCATTAACCTACTTAAACTATTAAGGATATCTATAGCAGGATAATGATTATGAGCAGCAATTGCTCTCGATAGGACGATATGCCCATCTAGAATAGAACGTGAGGCATCGGCAATTGGTTCATTCATATCGTCAGCATCCACTAAGACTGTAAAAAGTCCTGTGATACTACCTCCTCCCTCAACTGTACCAGCTCTTTCTAGTAATTTTGGTAACATCGCAAAAACCGAGGGAGTGTACCCTTTTGTTGTGGGAGGCTCCCCGATAGCCAGTCCAATCTCGCGTTGAGCCATAGCAAATCTTGTAACTGAATCCATCATAAACATTACGTCTTTACCTTTGTCTCTAAAATATTCTGCAATAGCCATAGCAATTAGTGGACCTTGTCTTCGAAGTAACGGTGGTTTGTCTGAAGTAACAGCCACCACAACCGATCTAGCTAATCCTTCCTCCCCCAGATCCTTTTCAATAAATTCCCGAACCTCTCTACCACGTTCTCCTATCAGGGCTACCACATTGACATCTGCTGAGGTATTTCTGGCAATCATTCCCAACAAGACACTTTTTCCTACTCCACTACCTGCAAATATACCCATTCGCTGTCCCTTGCCACAGGCAAGAAGTCCATCTATCGCCCTTATCCCTGTGGCTAAGGGTTCTTTAATCCGTTTTCTTTTTAGAGGATTCAAAGGTTGATTATAAATGGAGAATTTATCTTCTAAAGGCAATATACCTTTTCCATCAAGAGGACATCCTGCCCCATCTATTACCCTTCCTAATATCTTTTCGGAGACCTTAACAGTTTGAAAATTACCTGAGGCTATAACCTCACAACCAGGGCTTATCCCCTTAAGATCTCCAAAAGGCATAAGTAGTATTTTTTTTTCTCTAAAACCAACAACCTCTGCTTGGATCAGAGGATTTTCACCTAAAGGGATAATAGTACACAACTCTCCTATAGATGCTAAAGGCCCTTCAGTTTCTACTACTAGCCCAACCACCTGAGATACGCTACCTTTTAGCTTAATAGGGTTAAATTTGCTTATATAGCTTTCGTAAGTTGAAAGGTTTATTTCCATAGTTTTTAAAGTAATGATGAATTCAGAATGATGAACTAAGCTCTCTGTGTTCTTGGTTTATTATATTTTAAGGATAAAAATTTAATAGTGATGCTTAATTTTGGTTACACTCAAATAATTTGTATCCTCTTCAAATTTTATGGTAAAAGATAAAATCTATTTTTTTTGACACGGATTTACACGGATTTACACAGATTAAAACTTTTAATTAGATGTAAGATTGTTAAATTTTTAATGTTTTTAAAATCCGTGTTAATCCGTGTCTAAAAAGTCTTTTTTTTTATTATCTGAAGTTAGTACTTGGCTTACCATCCTTTTTGAAGAGGATACAATAATTTTCTATAATTAACTAATATTTTGTTTCCAGATTGAAATTTCTTCCTCCACCTTAGCCATCAAATACTCCTCAATCTCCTTTATCTGTTTATCAAGTCTGGCATCAATATATCCTATGTCTGTCTCAACCAGACAACCTCCTGCATTTATCCCTTCATCTGTCTGAAAGTCTACCTCTACCTGACCTTTTACCATTGATAAGGCATCTCCCTTCAATTCTTCAATATTTTTCTTATCCAGAGGGTTTAACTTTACCACAAAGCTCTTCTTGTTTAATGTATATTCCAGGGCTTTTCTAACAATTGAGAGGATAAACTTTTGATCTATCTTTAATTCTGCATGAACTATCGCCTTGGCAATAGTCATTGCTAATTTAACCAGGTTTACTTCACTTCTTTTATATGATTCATTTCTAAAATCTACGACCTCTTTTAGAACACTAATAATATTGGCAAGGGTCTGTTGATATTGCTGTTTACCAACCTCAATACCCTTGATTATTCCTTGATTATAACCATCATTATATCCTTCTTTAAAGGCATGATCCTTGATGCATTTGGCCTTACTTTCAGCATCCTCTACCTGTCTTTTTGCCTCACTGATAAAATCAACATAGGCAAATGATATTGGTCCAACTCGTTTATTTTCCATTTCGGTTCCTTACAGAAGATACTACTCCAACTTTATTTTTTCCAAATGCTTGGGTTAGTTTTTTATTTTTTCCCTTTGTGCCTTTGTCACTTTGTGCCTAAACAGTTAGTTACAAAACTAACCTACATTACCTCAGAAAAACCAAAATTAGAGCAAAATTCTTAAAATGTTTAAAATTACACAATAAACTCGTCCGCTGCCTGACCGATTACAATGATCCCTTCCTCCTCTAATTTCCTCGCTACATCTGTCACTTCTTGTTGCGCTTGATCAACATCTTTGATCCTTACTGGTCCCATAAATTCCATCTCTTCCTTAACCATCTCAACCGCTCTCTTTGACATGTTATTAAAAAACTTTTTTTGTAACTCCTCATTAGTACCCTTTAAAGCCAATGTAAGCACCTTGTTATCTACACGCTTTAATATCTCTCTTATCCCTGTATCATCAACCATATATAAGATATCATCAAAAACAAACATATTCGATTTTACAGCAGCCGCTAAATCCGGATCATCCTGTTCAATCTGCTCCAGGATCAATTTTCCAACAGAACGATCCATCCTATTAATAATTTCAGCTAAAGGAGCAACACCTCCAAGGTTAGCAACGTTATACGAGGTCATAGATTCCAGACGTTCCTCCAGTACCTGGGATACCCTCTTAATAACCTCTGGTGATATTTCTTTAAGATTGGCCATTCTTATAGCAACTTCAGCCCTAATCTTTTCAGGCAAGGCAGCAAATGCCTCCGCTGCTTGTGAGGTGTCAAGATGGGCCATTACCAAGGCAATAGTTTGAGGATGTTCACTTTGAATAAATTTTGATAATTGATTTGGGTCAACCTTACGTAAGGCCTGAAAACCACTAGTAGTCTCAAGGGATTTCTGAAGTCTGTCAATAATCTTTCGCGCCTGTTCAGGTCCAAGCGATTTCAGCAATACCTTCTTTGCGTACTCAATACCTCCACGAGCTATATATTCATGGGCAGTGGCCATCTGCTGAAACTCGGACATAACCTCTTCTGCTGCCTTAGGTTCCACATTGCTTAATAGTGAAATCTCTTTACCAAGGTCTTGAATCTCATCTTCATCCAAATGCTTCATGATCTCGGATGAGGCCTCTTCACCCAAGGCTACCATAAAAAGAGCGGCCTTTTTAAGCCCATTTAAACTCTCTCCCATCCCCATACTTCTTACTCCTCTATAGTAATTACTCACTCCCCTATAAAAAAAATTAAAAAAAACAATATTCACCACAGAGACGCAGAGAACGCAAAGAAAAAAATAAGAGATAGTTAAACTATGTATTTCTCTGCGTTCTCTGCGTCTCTGTGGTGAAAAAATGTAGTTTATAAGTATGTATGGGGGTGAGCAATTACCCCCTATACTAACGGTGAGGTACCTATTTGTTTATAGTACTCCAACTTAGATTTTTCCAAGTGATTTCGTTAGTTAAAACCAGTGTGTTAAGGCACAAAGTTTTTAAGTTTTTTTTATTTTTTTCCTTTGTGCCTCTGCTACTTTGTGCCTAAACAGCTAGTTACAAAACCAACCTGCATTACCTCAGAAAAACCTAACCTGGAGTAGTATAAACTATCTTGTTACCTCAGATATCCAACTTCTTATCAGTTGTGTAACAGTTTTTGGATCTTTTCTAACCATATCAAGTATCTTTTTCTTTAAAACTACCCCCTTCATTGCCTCAGGATTTGCTTCTAACTCTGCCTCCATCTTTGCCTCAATTTCGCGTTCTATCTCCTCTACTGTTTTACCCGTCCTTACGGAGCTAGGTGGCAAAGTTCCTCCTCCAGCAGGAGCACCTTCTTCCCCTCCCCCCATATAAGTAAATCCTTTGCGAGGTTCAACCATAGAATCTCTTGCTAATTTTGAGATAAAAAAGATTGCAAATAAAATTAATAAAGAAATACCAGCATATTTGGCAACAGTAATAATTAATTCTCTTTGTTTATGTTTCTTTTCCTCTAAATCCCAAACTTTCAATTCTTCAGAACTTATGCTATTAGTCTCAATAGGCATATTTTCTACATTAATATCATCTCCTCTTTTTTCATTATAACCTACAGCGCTTTTTACTATTGAAGTCAACTTTTGCATCTCTTCGTCATATTTTTTTTTATCATTATCATCTATTTTATAATCTACAATTACAGCTACAGAAAGATTTTTTATATTTCCCAGGGGTTCAATGGTATGTCTGATTGTCTTACTAACCTCATAGTTAATAGTCTCTGACTCCTGGCCAGTAGCAGATTCATTTTTTGAAGAAGGGGTTGATCCAGCGATGCCTGTCTCGCCTGCACCTGGGACATTAGACACTATGCCGGGTATTCCAGAGGCTGTTGGTTGAGAATCACTAGATTGTTGACTACTTCTTTGTTCACTCCTTACTACTGTATCTGGTAGATAAATTTCCTCCGTTTGTTCGATCTTCTTATAATCAAGAGTAACAGAAATTCTGGCAATAACCTTCCCTTGCCCAACAATCTTTTCTAGCATACTCTCAACTCTCTTTTCTAAGCTATGCTCAAATTCTCTTTGATATTCCCATTGGGTGCTCGTTAGTTTTCCTACTGTATCTTCTTCTTTTCCTTTGGATAGTAACCGTCCGTGAATATCAATTACAGTTATGTTTTCTGGTAAAAGTCCTTCTACACTACTAGCTACTAAATGGACAATACCCTTTACCTGTTCTCTACGTAACTCTGTCACATTCCTTAATTTTAGGGTTATTGAGGCGGTTGGTTCTTTATTATCTTCTTCGATAAAGAGTGATCTTTCAGGTATAGCTATATGAACTCTAGCCTGTTCGACCTCTATTAATTGACTAATTGTTCTGGCTAATTCTCCTTGTAAGGCGCGCCGATAATTTACCTGTTGCATAAAATCCGTCATGCCTAAATTTGTCCTGTCAAATATCTCAAAACCTACTCCACCCCCCTGTGGTAATCCCTTAGAGGCAAGTTGTAATCTAACCTTATGGACATCACCCTCTGGCACAAATACTGAACCTCCATCTTGAGAAATCTTAAATGGGACCTTTTGATTAGATAATTCTGAAGAGATTGCATTAGCATCCTCAACTGCCAAATTTGAATAAAGGAGGATTAATTTGGGCCTTCTTGCAAAAAATATCAAAGATATTCCCCCCCCAAAAAGGATTAAGGCTACTATTATAATCTTTAGCCTCTGTCCAACTGGTAATTTCCCAAATATACTATCAAAAAACCCTTTTATTTCATCTGCCATAGATTATTAAATTAACGATGAATAGGATTCACCGAAAAACCACTCAAAATTGTTACATCGGCATACGCATAATATCCTGATAAGCCTCAATTATCTTATTTCTAACCTGCATCAATAATTGAAAAGGTTTTTCCGCTTCTTGAATGGCAAGCATAGCTTGGTGAGGATCTTCTACCCCTTGAACAAAATTTTGAATAGATTTATCCGCCTCATTTTGTAGCT
Source organism: bacterium (assembly GCA_043802115.1). Taxonomy (GTDB): domain Bacteria; phylum SZUA-182; class SZUA-182; order JAZDLJ01; family JAZDLJ01; genus JAZDLJ01. The sequence continues at coordinate 11,869 of JAZDLJ010000167.1, forward strand.
GATTGACCTCGGACAAATAGGATTTTAGAGTTTCACTAAAAGACACATCTTTTTTATCCCCTCCTGCATCAACCTTACCAAGATTATCTTTTAACTTCTGAATTTCCTGAAAGGGATTGTTTCCTACATTATTTAATTTATCCATTGATCCACCCCCCCCCTAATTAAATGATGAAATAAGAATTATGAAATATGAATGTAAAAACAAACGACAAAAAAAGTGTAACATTTTTTTACTTCATCATTCATCATTTTTATTTCATCATTGCATCTAACTTCTTCCTATCTCAATGGCCTTCATAGCCATCTTTTTCGCATCATCTATAACTGTGAGATTTGCTTCATAAGATCTTGTAGCCGAAAGCATATCCACCATCTCTTCTATCATATTAACATTTGGCATCGCCAGATAACCCAACTCATCCGCATCAGGGTGGTTTGGATCGTAAACAATCCTTGGTGGAGTATCAGCCTCTCTGACCTCTCTTACCATAACACCGCACAGTGTTTTTTTCTTGGCACCAGCACCCTTCAAGATTTGTTCAAAATCCATTTTTTGTGGTTGTGCCTCAAATATAACCACCTTTTTTCTATAAGGACCTCCTTCAGGGGTTCTGGTTGTATTAATGTTGGCTAGATTACTAGAGATAACATTCATCCTTTCTCGTTGGGCAGTAAGTCCGGAAGCGCTTATCTTAAGTCCTTGAAAAAAACTCATAATTACTTTCCTCCTCTTATAGCATCTCCTAACATCTTTAATTTAAATGATATTAATTGAACAGCAGTATTATATTGTATTGAATTTTCTGCCAATTTGGCCATTTCCTGATCAATATTTACATCGTTTAAATCATTACGCATTGTCGAATTATTCTCGTAAACTAAACGAGGTTTTATCTGGTCAATTAAATTTTTACTGGAAGGCATGTGATTTATATTTGTAGAAGTTAAAGAAAGACTATTCTGGCCAACTACCTTGCTTAGCTCTTCTTCAAACTTTAAGTCAACTGCCTTATAACCTGGCACATCAACACAAGCTACATTATTTGCGATAGTATCATGTCTCATTGAGGCTAGATCAAGATATTTACTAAGAAGCTTAGAGGTGCTATCAAATAATTTGCTATCCATCTATCCATCCCTTTTTAATTTCAGTATGTAAATTTAGGTCAAAAAATATAACTCCATTATATAATTATGCAATTAATATACCATCAACCATTCCCCAATGGATAAAAGTTCATCTCGAAAATTAACCCTATAAAATATTTAATATTTAATGTTTATTTCTGGAAGTAAAATATTTTTATTTTTCTGTCCAGGACTTCTTTTAGGCAATTTTTTCCTATCCCATTTTTCCTACATGGAGCAAATTTATTTTACTTTACGTATGATAACAAGGCATATGGAACTAGTACTGATAAAGATTATCAAATAGAAATATCTAAAATGAGGATAAAAGGTAGGTATACAAAATTTCCAGTAGTCTTTTTGCCTATTCCGCAATTTGTGACCAAAAAAATCATTGTATTTATTATTTCAATTTGACTTGGATGACTCTGTCCCCAATTTAATTAATATTTTTTACCTTTTTTGGTCACAGGTTGCAGAAGAACCGTCTTTTTGAAAACAATTTTAATGTCAAGAATCAAATAATTATATATACTACTCCAACTTAGGTTTTTCTTGGTAACTATTAGCCTAGGTAAGACCTGTTAGGTTAGTTAAAGATCAGTAGGTTAAGGCACATAGGCACAAAGTTTTTAAGGTTTTTTTGTTTTTCCTCTGTGCCTCAGTGCCTTTGCTACTTTTTACTTTATGCTACTATATTTAATTAATACAATTAGTTAGGAAAACCTAAATTGGAGTAGTATAATTATTAATAAATTACTCGATAGTAATAAATTCTCTGTAACTTTTTAGGCACTTAATGATGAAAATAGAAGAGCCATAAATATTTACTGAGAACTTATCACTGTCGACTAAATTATCTCTATTCTTAATTTTTGTTTAAATATTACATTCCTCAATATAAATATCTTGATGTTGGCTAAGGTCCAAGACACTATCTTTACTTTCATCCTGTTTATCCAACACCTTAATCTTTGGTCTAAAAAAATCCTTGTTCAACTCCATAACTATTCCCTCCTTACCGTTATTAAGCCTTACAATTGAACAAACTGGATATGGGATGATTATTTTTTCAAATATTTCTACAAATTCAGGATCAAACGCACCACCTTTTAATATCTCCTCAATGATATCCTTCCTTCTATACATTGTACTATTCATACCCTCACTAATTGGACCACTATAATAATCCCCTATAGCCACAATCCTGGCAATATCCTTTACCTTTTCCCCCATCTGCCCATCTGGATAACCAGATCCATCCCATCTTTCATGATGTCTATACGCAACATAGCAAATATCGCCAGACACTTTTACATTATCTCTTAATATCCTCCAACCTATCTTTACATGTTCTTTAATTTTCTCTGCCTCTTCTGAAAAAAGTGAACTATTTTTATTTACTATCTCTTTATCTATCTGAATCATCCCTACATCATGAAACAAAGCTGCCAATCCAATATCATTAAGTTTATCTGGGGAGAAGCCTCTCCTTTTCCCTATCGCCACAGAGAGGATCATAACATCAATTGAATGAATTCTTAAGATTGAATCTGGAGAAGGGGCATCAAACAATAGATGCGCCCCTGTACATGAGATCTGTTCCACTGCTGCATTTATTTGAGCCCTTAGGTCATAGGGTATCTTCGTCTCCTTCTTTGGATCTATACCGCTTATAAATTGATCAAATTTTAGCCGAAGATCATGTTCTACCTCTGTTGAAAACGGATAAGCTGGATATATACCTTGCGATCGTGGATCATCTGTTAACATCTTGGTTATTTTGGCATCCTGTAAAGAGTCAATTAGATCTGATGTTAAAGGTTTTCCTTTTGAGGCTAATAAAACAGTGTTCCTCCCTCTCTTTATATAGATTTCCTGACCAGCAACCATTCCTTCTTTGAGCTCTTTAATTTCAACAAATCTCATAACGATACCTCCTTTGTCAGTTATCGGTGATCAGAAATTATATCAAGTGTTAATTGTTCACTGATTACTGATTACTGATAATTGTTCCCTGACTTTGTTTGTATTCATTTAATTTATTTCTTAGGGTTCTAATACTTATACCAAGTATCTTGGCAGCATGAGTCCTATTTCCTTCTACTTTCTCTAATGTCTTTAAAATTAATTGTCTCTCCATCTCAGGTAAAGATGTCCCTACATCAAAACTCAAATTAGCATATTCACTCTTTTGTATTGTACATAGAGAACCATGCAAAAAAAGATGTTTTGGAGTCAAAACATCTTCTTTACTAATAACAATAGCCCTCTCAATTATATTTTCTAATTCTCGGATATTTCCTGGCCAATTGTACTGCTCTAAAGCCTTCATACCTTCCTCTGATACGCCTTTAATCTGTTTATTGTTTTCTTGATTATACTTCATTATAAAATGTTCTACAAGGGTTGATATATCCTCCAATCGTTCTCTTAGAGGTCCAAGATTTATTGGAATAACATTTAATCTATAATAAAGGTCTTCTCTAAACTTCCCTTCATTTATAGCCTTCTTTAAATCTCTATTGGTAGTAGCTATAACCCTCACATCTATAGACACAGGCTGTCTCCCGCCTACCCTGTCTACCTCATGCTCTTGAAGGGCACGAAGCAGCTTAGCTTGTAATTGGATATTCATCTCACTTACTTCATCAAGCAAGATCGTCCCTTTATTGGCTAATTCAAATTTACCGATTTTTCTTTCAACCGCCCCGGTAAATGCGCCTCTCTCATGTCCAAAAAGTTCGCTCTCTAATAATCCTTCTGGCAATGCTGCACAATTTACAGCAATAAAAGGATAATTACAGCGAGGGCTTTTTAGATGCAATTGTTTAGCTATCAATTCCTTGCCTGTCCCGCTTTCTCCATGAATTAACACGGTTGATTTACTTGGGGCAACATTATCAATTAAAGCTAATATCTCACTAATTAATTTACTTTTACCAATCAGCAAGGGTTCTTTTGCTATCCGAACCTCAGCTTTAGGACTTATTTTTTTAGATCTAGCATAGATAAAAGACCTTTCTATTGTAGCCAATATTATATCAGAAGAAAAAGGTTTCGTAATAAAATCAAATGCGCCTTCCTTCATTGCCTCAACCGCCAGATCTATCGTCCCATGCGCACTAATCATGATTACTAAAGTCTCAGGTGATTCTCCTCTAATTTTTTTTAGTAAGTCTAACCCACTTATATGAGGCATTCGAAGATCTGTAATTACAAGATCGTACTGATTATTAAACAATTTCTCTTGAGCCTGAAGGCCTGTGGTAGCTATATCATATTGATATTCAGCCCTTCTTAACATCTCCTCCATAGCCACACACATCTGGATATCATCGTCTACGATTAGGATGGTTTTTGTCATTTTATCCTCGAATTAGCGGTGAATAGGTGATTTACCGATTCACCTATTCACCAAAAAAAACTACATAAAAAAGTGAACCTTACTATACAATCGAATCTGAATTAAAACCAGGTAGCATCACCTTAAATACTGTCCCTTTATCCTTTTGGCTAGTAAAAGAGATACTTCCATTATGGGCTTCTATAATCTTATGAACAATAGATAGTCCAAGACCTGTCCCACTCTTCTTGGTTGTAAAAAAAGGGTTAAAAACACGGTCACTGTCTTTCTTCTCTATTCCTATCCCTGTATCACTGACATGAATCCCTACAAGATAATTTGACATCGAGTCTTCCCTCCTCAATTCTTTAATAATAGGAAGAGCGTTGGTCTTTATTTTTAATTTTCCTCCTTGGGGCATTGCTTGAACAGCATTTAAAAAAAGGTTTAATAGTACCTGTTTTAACAATTCTGGATCTGCAAAGACAGTTAGATCTTCAGAATAAAACTCTTTTATCAACTCGACGTCAGTCTGTCTGAGAGCATGATTGGTAAATATTATGGTTTCTTCTATAAAAGTATTAACCTTAATAGGTCTGGAAGAAGGGTGGATCTCCTTTGTAAATAATAATAGATTAGAGATAATGTGATTTAGACTCCTAACTCCTATAATTATATTATTTACTAAACGTAGCTTATCTTGGTCTTGAGCTAAATCATCCCTTAAAAATTCAGCAAATAATTGAATACTTCCAAGAGGATTTCTAATCTCATGAGCTATATTTAGAGCCATTTCTCCCATAGCGGTGAGCATATTTGTTCTTTTAACCTGTTCTTCAAGGCTTTTAAGTCTGGAAAGATCCCTAAAAATGACAACAAAACCCAGGACTCTTCTACTCTTATCAGCAACCCTTGAAATACTACTATCAACAGGAAGATACGATTTAGACTTAGTAAGTATCTTGGTTTCCTCATCAAACTGATCAGACCAATCCTTTAAAGAAGCTGTTAACGGGTGTTTGGCAAAAATAGCAGAGCCTAGTATATCCACATACGATTTATCTTTTATATCCTTTAACGAATACCCAGTTATCTTTTGGGCTGCCTTGTTAAAAATAGTAACCTTTCCCTGGAGGTTAACAGCCATAACCCCACTACTTAAACTCTCAAGGATATTATTTAAATAATTCTTTACCTCCTCCTTTTCTTTCAGATTTTTCTCTAATTCAGAATTGGTCTTTTCTAATTCAAGGGTTAATTCATAGGCCCTCTTCTCTAGGTGACTATACGCCTCTTTTAATTTTAAGATGGCATTATTATTAGACTCAAATGCCTCTATTAATCTGACAATATCATCCTTCCCTTTAACAGTTTTTATGGGCGACAAGATACTCCTCAATTAAAAACATTCTTAATTCATCATTTGTTTATACTTCTGCTTCCACTCAATATCTTCTAAAGCAAATCTTGCCTGTCTTGACCAGAAGTTTATATCTCCCTTTTCTTCTATTAACTTTTTATATGACTTATCTGCCCTTAAAATATCTCCTTGTTTTTGATAACATCTGCCCACCTGATACATAGCCCACGAACTCTCCTCTGCATCTCCATATTTTTGTATAATATTATTATAACTGTCCATTGCTTTTTGATACCTATTTAAGGCAAAAAGTATATCAGCCCTACTTACCTCCATATTTTTACTATATTCTCCTTCACCATCTATAAGCACTACCCCCTCTTTTAATTGTTCTCTTGCCCTATTATATGCTGACAAGGCATTTTCTAATTGGCCTAACTCCTTATAAGTATTTCCTAAAACACAATTAATTACAAATATATTTTTTGGATTGCTTTTCTCTAGTTGTAATAGACGATTATAGACCTTTACAACTTCTTTATACTTTTTTTGATTATATAGCGTATCTCCTAATAAAAAAAAAACATCTTTTTTGTATTCGTATCGAGGATATTTTTTTAAAAACTCTTTTAATCGTCTCTCTGCGGTCTCTTGTTCATTTTTTTGGACATATATCCTTGCTATCTCAAACGAAGAATTTATTGCTGCCTTACTTTTTGCTGAAACATCCGTGAGCAATTCCTGATAAATTGATAAGGCACTGTCATATACCTGGAGTTCTTGAAAAGAACGCCCGATAAAAAAAAAGCCTTCGCCACCATCTGTCTTTATAGGGAAAAAATCTTTTCCATTCTCATAAGTATCGATGACATTAAAAAAATCTCCTTCATTATAATATTTTTTTACTAGTTGATATAAACAATCTTTATAAAAAGATAGACTTTTTTCATAAGATAAGGTATTGGGGAAGTTTGTTATTATTTTTTCAAAAGTCCTAATTGACTCTTTATATCTTTTTTCTTGGTAAAGAAACACTGCACTTTTAAATAAGGCTACTTCAGCTAGCTCTCCCGTTTGATATCGAGAAGCAATATCCTTATATGTCCTAATAGGTTTTGCATACAGTTGATAGCCCTCAAATACCTCATAGGGTAGTTGGATATCTGGAGCAATTCTGTTTATATCCGCCATTCTTATTTGAGCATTTAGCGCTCCATCACTATTAGGATCTCTTACAATATTTTCCAGATAAAAAAACAATGCCTCTCTATATTCTTTTAAAAACTTAAAACAATCTCCCATTCGAAGCAAGGCCTTGTCAACTTCAAGATGGTCAGGAAATAGATTAATAAATCTTAAAAACAGCTTTTGGGCTATTTTAATTTCATTGCGTTGAAAAAACGTTTCGGCCATATTAAACTGAGTTTCAGGGTCGTATTCCAGAGTCTTAGGATAATCATTTATAGCCTGCTTATATGTGTTATAAGCATTGAAAAGATCGTTGACATAATAATAACAATTAGCCTCATAATAAATAGCCTCTGCATAAACGTCACTTCCAGGAAAATGTCGAACTATGTAATGAAACTGATCTGAAGCATCTTTATACTTTACCTCATCATACAACTTTTTCCCAATATTAAAATAGGCATACGGGAGGTCGGTACTATCTGGGCATCTATCAATAAGCTCTTGATAACTATTCCTCATCTCTTCTCCATAACCTAATTTTTTATAAGAGTTCCCTATTTGGTAGAGAGCCCAATCAATTTTAGATGAAACTGGATATTTTTTTATAGCCTCTCTGTATTTTTCTATTGCCTCCTCAAGATCCGTTATATTAGAAGTTTCTCTCGCAAGGTTGTAATAACAATCTCCTACTAAAAAATAGGCATCTTCAGTTAACTTGGCCTTTGGGTAAGAAGTAATAAAAAGACTTAATTTTTCTACACTATCTTTGTACATCTTTTTTTGGTACAACTCGTTAGCCTCAAAAAATATCTTTTTTTCTTCAGAAGACAAGACATTCATTAGCTTAAAAGTACCAACCTTTCTCAAAGGATCTTCTTTAATAGGTTTTAAGTACTCATTGGATTTCTCTTTTGAATATTCTGAATGACTTTCTTCGTTTATAAAAAAGACAGACAAGGTTAGTAGGATAACTAATATAGTTAGGAATATCTGTTTTTTTTTCATATCATTCAAATTAACATTAGTTGAGGCATCACTATGCTTGAGCTATTTCAATCAGGACCACCCTTTCAAAGGGTGGTATGATTAGGACCCCTATAAGGGGGATATTACTAGCAACGCCTAAAGGCGTGGTTTCATAAGCAATTAGTATTTTCCCCGCAGGGGATCAATGTTAGTAGCCGTGGGTTTTTACCCACGGAAAAAGTTTAAAACGTCTTTTCGTCCCTAAAAGGGTCGCACTTAGTATTTCCCAGAAACGATTTCTTTCGTTAAAATTAGTTCGACCCCTCCAGGGACGAAACTCTTATATAATTCCCTTCCGTGAGTTATTAACCCACGGCTACTAACATTAATCCCTTTCAGGGAAAGGTACAACGTCCCAGTCAAATCAAATAACACAAAATATCAAAACAGGACTTTTATATCATGGGCATCGGTACTACCTATTCCGTTCTCCCACGCATAGCGTGGGGCTTAATATAGAGTTAATCCATACCAAGGCTTGTAGACCTATGCGATCTTGTATCCATAAAATTTATAAAAACATGTGGTTTCAACTGAGAGAAAATAAAAAAGCTATTTTATATCTGTTGAAACCACTCGTTCAATCCCAGGATCCAATTTAAACGCCTTATTATACTCATCTACAGCCTTTTTCAAACGTCCTTGTTGATAATAAATTGTCCCAAGATAATAATGAGCTAAGGCTGAATTAGAATTTAATCTTAGAGAACGTCTAAAATCAATCATAGCTCGTGAATTGTTCTTATTTTTAAAATGAGTCACTCCCATATAGTAGTAAGTTTGAGCATCTTGAGGATTTATCTCCACAGATTTTACAAACATATCTATTGCCTTTTGTTTTTCATTCATTTTATTATATATCTCGCCCAACTTTACAAAGACATTATACTCCTTAATCCTTTTCTTATCACCTATCACTAATATCTTTTCGTACTCTTTAATTGCTTCATCTAATTTTTCCAGTTTCAATAAGATATCAGCTAATTTAACAATTGCTTCAAGGTTATTAGTATTTTTTTCTAAAATCTTTTTATACGTATCTATGGCCTCATCATAACGAGATTCCCGAGCGTGTAAATTAGCTAATAATAAATAGGCCTTTTCTAAATTATCCTTGGCCCCTTTATTATTTGTATCTATCCTCAAGACAATATTAAATTCATCTATAGCATCTTTGTATCTATCCCCCTCTAAATAAGCAAACGCCAAGTTATAATGGGCATCTATATCATTTGAATTTATCTCCAGGACTTTTTTATAATGAACTATCGCCTCATCAAACTGGCCTACCTTATGGTAGGCTAATCCAACGTTATAGTAGGCTAAAGAATTGGATGGTTCCATAATTAATACCTTTTTATATTGATTAATAGCTTCAAAATATCTTTTATCCATAGAATATAAATGTCCAAGTCTTATATAAGTGGCAGGATTGTCTGGTGAAATATTAAGACTCAGATTGTATTCTGAGAGAGAGCTATCAAAATACCCCTGATTACGGTATATATCTCCCAAGCTATTATGAATGATGTAATTTTGAGGCTCTATCTCTAAGGCCTTCTTATATTCGACTATTGCCTTATTCATATTGCCCTGTTTTTGGTATATTATACCCAAATAATAATGAGCTAGCATTAAATTATACAATCCTTTGATTGCCTCTTTAAAATTATCTACCGTTTGGTCAAGCCGAACTAAGCCACTATCAATAGAGCTCTGAAATTTTTCTTTATTGTTATCGTAAATCTCTATGACTTTATTGTAAGAGGCTATAGCTTCATCCAGTTTCCCATCTTCATAATATGAATCCCCTAATTTTATCTGTCTGTCAGCACTCGCAAAGGCCTCAGAGATAACCTCTTCATATTTTTTTAAGGCAACAGTCTGTTCTTGATCTTTATTATACTCGATAATTTTATTTTTTTTTTAGCTCTGATGAAGGCGGTTGAGTGGATGTCTGTTCTTCGTTCTTCATTCTTGGTTCTTCGTTATTGGGAGTCGAAGGATCAGTTTTTTCGTCTATTACTTCTGCTACCTTTTGGGAATTTATAACCTTCTCTCCTTTTTTAGCCCTTCTTCTTGATTCTTTAAAAAAAAATTTAAGTTGAACAATAAGAGTTATAAAGAGGATTAGCGATATAATAGAAATAATTCTATATTTTTTATTCTCAACAATTAACCTTATATATCTCCTAAAAACATTCAAACCCTTTTTCTTACTTTCTAAACCTTCTGCCTTTTGAGCGATCTCATCTGAAAATGTCTGTTGTCCTTTATCAATATCAATCGTTGGTTGCTCGTTTATTGATGTCTGAATATCCGTTGGAAGCACCACTGTCTTATCCCTGGGAGATTCATCCACCTTTATCTGTAAATCATCTACCTCTTCAGCTGACAAGGAAGAACCTTCTACTATTGTATCATCTTCCATAAGATGTCCTCTTTTCCCCTTCTATATAATAGACATCTTTCCAAAATAAATACCTTATTCTCTAAGTATCTAGAGGCAAGAGAAGACAAAAATTTTGCTGTAGTGAGGTATTAGTAGGCTTTTTGTAAATTTTCTTAGTGCAGCTTCTCGTAAAATTGCCTCTGTTTGAGTGAAGCAAGTTAGGCAATTTAGGGAAGCGAGCTTAAAAAATTCAAAAAGACTACTCCAACGAACAAAACAAAAATATTTGTCTTCTCACCCGCAAGATTATTTTGGAAAGATGTCTAATGCATCTCTAATTATACTAACTACCCGTTCCACCTCAAATGGTTTTGTAATATATTCATAGGCACCTTGTTCCTTTGCCAAAACTTCACTTTGAACACTCCCATACCCTGTCATGATAATAACACAAAGCTTCGGGGCTATCTCCTTTGCCCTCTTTAATAACTCTAATCCATCTATTGTTGGCATCTTTAAATCTGTAAGTAACAGGTCAAAAGAATCCTCCTTAAGTAAATTTATCGCCTTAATCCCATTATCAGATGTAGTAACAGAATATCCGTAATCAGTTAAGATATCACAAAGAGAATCCAGCATATCTAATTCATCATCTACTAATAAAATTTTGGCCTTGTCCATGGCTAAACGCTGAATGTTTTAAATGATGAAATCACTTCATTAGATATTGGCAAACTCACACTAAACGTGCTCCCTTTGCCTAAGTTATTTTTAACCTTAATCTCACCGTTATGTTTACTTATTATGCCATAACTTACGGATAACCCAAGCCCTGTTCCCATTTCTTTAGTAGTAAAAAAGGGATCAAATATCCTCCCTATAACTGCATCTTGAACGCCACGTCCTGAATCTATAAAATCAATAATTACAGTCTCCGTCTCCTTTTGATCGTCTATATCTGTCCCTTTAACCCTGGTCATAATTCTCAAAATGCCCTCTTTATCCATTGACTCAATAGCATTTAAAATAATATTTAGAAAGACTTGGCCTATTTGCCCTTTATCTCCAATAACTGCTGGTATATCTTGCCTTAATTCCAGTTCAAGATATATTAACTGTTCTTTAAGTTTTTTATCTAATAAATCAAGGGTATCATGGACTATCTCATTTACATTACATAAAAGCATTTGAGAAGAGGTTGGACGAGCAAAGTTAAGAAGATCGTTAATAATCTTATTCGCCCTCCCAACCTGTCTTTCGATCCTTTCTATATGTTCTAAAAGCTTAGGTACCTCCACCTTAGTCTTTAAATAATGAGCGCTGGTGTTTATAATCCCTAAAGGATTTCTAATCTCATGAGAAATCCCTGCTGAAAGTTGTCCTATGGTTGCAAGTTTTTCGGCCTGAAACAGCTTTTGTCTAGCTTCTTTAACCTCCTCCTCTAATCTTTTTGCTTTTTCATTCAATTCGTTATTAACAATCCATGCTAACCAGGAAGTAGAATCTAATAAATCAGGCCTATTACCAAGCAGCTCACAATTTGTTACCTCGTAGACAACTAATATCATCAAAGGCAAGGCCAGAATAAATATTAAGGCCATTACCCCTCCTTGAGAGAAAAAAAGAGAAGAGAAATTATGAGTCTTTACCCAAATAAATAAAAAATTTATGTAATACAGTCCAAAAACAAAAAAAGGTATAGCAATCCATAAACCTCTAACACCTTCAACCCTTACGATCTTGTTCCATGAATAGTAAAAAACTTTTACTATTAGAAATATAATACTACTAACCAGAACAATTAATAGCCCAAGTAGTAAAAAATCTTTTCTAAAGAGCTTCCCCCCTAAAAAAAATGGAGTTCTTTTAATTGTATTCAAAATACCTATAAATAAAATAGTAACAATTATAAAAAACAAAAAAAAATCCTTCTTACTAGTAATCCTAAGCCTTCTTTTAGTATAAGAAAAAGAGCTTACCACTTTGAGAGTAAGATAAAAAAAATATATCTCAAAAACTAGTTTCAGTAGAAAAAAAATCTCCCAAGTAAAGATATTTGAGGACGAATTTAAATATATTGTCCTTTGAATAATAGAAAAAAAAAACAGTCTCTCAACTAAAAGAAGGACTAATCCCTTTATTAGAGGGGAATAGTCTCTCTTCCCTGTCCATTTTTCTATATTCTTCAAAACACAAATAACAAAAATCAGTAAGGTGAGTTCAAGTACAAGATAATTTCTAGTGAAAGAACTTAGGTATGATGTATGACAGGCATAAAATAGCCTTTTTATTTTGTGCCTGTCATACATCTGTTTTTTTAAAATTTGGGGTATCATTATTTAAGGTCAAAAATAGTTGACACTTTTTTATATTTTCAGGACACGAATTTTCACAGATAAAAACCTTTTTTATAGTAGACATCTTTCCAAAATAAATGCCGTATTCTCTAGGGCAAAAAAAGACAAAAATTTTGCTGGAGTGAGTTATTTAGTAGGCTTTTTGTAAATTTTCTTAGCACAGATTCCCGTAAAATTGCCTCTGTTTGAGCGAAGCGAGTTAGGCAATTTAGGGAAACAAGCTTAGAAAATTCAAAAAGACTACTTCAACGAACGAAGCAAAGATTTTTGTCTTCTTGCGCCCTGCAAGATTATTTTGGAAAGATGTCTAGTACTCCAACTTAGGTTTTTCCAAGTGATTGTGTTAGTTAAAACCAGTATGTTAAGACACAAAGGCATTACAGTACAAAGTTTTTAAGTTTTTTTGGTTCTTCTGCAATTTGTGACCAAAAAAGATGGCTTGCTTCATGTAGTTAATTTAAAAAAATGTCTATAAAAGGTGGGGGACGGTTATATACTCCTTTTGTAAGTTGGTCTCACTTTTAAGGATGCTTGAGCAATGGGAGCGTTTTTATGTCTCTGCCTCCATGTGGGCTGAAAATAAAAAGTGCACAGGGGGACGGCCATTTGTGGCTTCGCTCTTCCTGACGTCCAAATAGAGTAAAATTTGTAAACGATTTTAAAA
>JAZDLJ010000209.1:0-2387 GCA_043802115.1 bacterium
AATTTTCTAAGCTTGCTTCCCTAAATTGCCTAACTCGCTTCGCTCAAACAGAGGCAATTTTACGGAAAGCTGTGCTAAGAAAATTTAAAAAAAGCCTACTAAATACTCGCTCAGCAAAATGTTAGATGCACATCTATCTTAAAAAAAAATCAAAATTAGAATTGCTGTGATAATCTACGACAAACCACTGACATATTTCAAATGAGCAATAGATACTATAACCTAAAAATTATTTGTGATGGAACAATGGTAGAATTTGCTGTAGATGATGAAACCCTCACTGCCTTCGAAAAATCATTTAATATTGAAAAAGAAATAATAAGATTTATCGATAAGGAAGATCACGGGGAGGTAATCTTGAGGAATAAAAAATTAGCAGGTTATAAAAAGACGGTCATGAACCTTGTACCTTCGGAATTCAAAAAAGAGGAACTATAATAAATAGTCTAGATAAATAACCTTTTCTACTTGATTATACCTTACAAAAAAAATTTTATCTCGCTTTTCATTCTCGATTGCTTGTTCCTGACTTTTAGTTCTTAGGTTATTAGGAGACAGAGGAGAAGATAGTTTATCTTCCTTCCAGACATATAATTCTATAGATTTTTTACCAGTCTCTTCCAAGACAGTCCCCCTTTCAGCGCCCTTTACCCCAATTATCGCTTGCGACCATCGATACTTGTCGTATATATCTTTATCTGCCCCAATCTTCTCAAATACCCTTGCACTCTTCTTATTTAAACATTTTGAGGCATCATCATTAACTACTACTCCAACAATTGAACCTTCAGGGATATCTTCCACATAATTAACCAAAGCTTCTACCTCTGTTGGAAATTTATGAGTATCAAATGCCCTAATCCCTTTAATCTCACCTGATGTTTTATTAATAACTACAATATTATACCCCCTCTTGTTTAAAAAAAATTTTTTACCATTAATTAATATCTCCGCGCCATTTTCGGACATTAATCCTCCACTTCTAGCTACGATATCAACTGGAGAAAAGACCTGAGTAGAACCGATTGGTTGACTTGGGAAAGAGATGTCTAACCCCATAGTAATTAATAATTCCTTTATCTCATCTACTCTTAATTCCTTTATATAATTTAAAAGATTAGCAGGGAGTAGGTTACTTAGATAGATTAAATTTTCTCTATTCCCCTCCACCCTTTCTATAATAGTCTTAAATAATCCCCTCCCCTCCCCTATCTCTACAAAAACCTTCTTTGCCTCACTCCAATACCTTCTTTTTACTAAGTCAACCCCTAATCCAAGGGATTCTTCTATATCCATCCCGGCTAATCTCATTCTTAAGGTTAAATTATCCAGGGTAAAATCTAACCTTTTTGATCTGAAATCATCATTTCCCCCTAACTGAATTATTTTTTTATACTCCTTTAAAACCTCTTTTATCTTATTCTCCCGATAATATATGTTAGCAATCCGAACATGGGCATCTATATTAGATTCATTAATAGAGATCGCCTCAACAAATTTATCTCTGGCTTGATTAATTATCAGCCTTTTCTTGAGTTCTATCCCCTGTTGGACTAACATATTTGAAAGCCTTTGCTTGGCCTTATCGTGTTCTGGATTTAATTGAATTACATACTTATAACCTTGGTTCGCCTTTTCCTCGTCCCCTAGCAACTCATAACTAACTGCTAAATTATACTGAGCCTCTGTATCAAGCATATGTTGGCTTAGATATTCAAGTATATCAATACATTTTTTATAGTAGAGGTTGTAAGTCTGTATTTCTTTTCTATGCCAGGCCTTTTCACCTAACATTCCGTAAACTACACCTAACTGAGCCTTTACCTCAAAGTCATAAGGATTTTGTTTTAAGGCCTTCTCAAGTTCCCTCATGGATAAATAGAGAAGTCCTGATTCTTTATATTTTTTTCCTCGATATAGATACTTAGAGGCGCTATACTGTCTTATTGATAAAGAGCTAACAATAATAGCCAGGGTTATTATTAACAACTGCAATATTCTTTTTTTAATCAGGATGCCCCCCCAAAAAAACTGTTGATCAACTACTTATTTTATATTACAATAAATTCGAGTATATATCAAATACTGTGTTGCTTCAGACGGAATCGGACTTTTATCCAATTTAAGATATACTACTCCAACTTAGGTTTTTCCTAGCATGATTTTTGCAAGCGTCAGTAGAAATTTTGCTGGAGAGAGTTATTTAGTAGTCTTTTTGTAAATTTTCTTAGCACAGTTTCCCGTTAAAAATTGCCTCTGTTTGAGCGAAGCGAGTTAGGCAATTTAGGGAAGCAAGCTTAGAAAATTCAAAAAGATTACTAAACGAACGAAGCAAAGATTTCTACAAACGCATGCAAAACACGTACCAAGAAAAACCTAAGTTGGAG
>JAZDLJ010000218.1:0-3663 GCA_043802115.1 bacterium
TTTGTTTTTTTACTGCTCCCAGGGTTGCGCTTCGCTTACCCTGGGCTAGTATGATATTTCCTTTCAGGAAATCAATAAGGTTCTTAGGATAAGACTATCCTTAATATAGTGAGTTGTGAATTCTAATCGTACAGGTCGAAAAATTTTGCTGGAGTGAGTTATTTAGTAGGCTTTTTGTCTTCCTACGCCCTGCAAGATTATTTTGGAAAGATGTCTATTATAGATAGATCCAATTATTACGCTTAATTAAATCTTGAAAATTCTTTTTTTATATTAATTGCCCCAGTAATAACTTTATCTGTAGTAACTAATATGGGTAATTCTTTTTCTGCTAAGCCCACTAAGGATAGTTCTGCCAGTTCTGCCAGGCCATCAACACTCTGGATATCATGGTTTTCTAATTCAATCTGTTTTGGGATGAAACCCTTAACATAGTCACACTTATCGCATCCTCTTTTAGTAAATAATTTATACATATATCTTCCTCCAAATTAAGGTTGAAATTAACAGTGGTAAATAATTTTTAGTTTTTAAAATAACAAGTAAGGTAATAAGGTATCCTCTTCAAAAAGTAAGGTAATAATGTTCAGGGCAATTTTTTTTTTAGTCCTTAGCCCTGAAAGGGCGTTATATATCAGCCCAGGGCTAGTATATAACGCCCTTTCAGGGCTAAAAACAAAACCTGGTTAAATTCTAACTTAATTTAGTTACCATGAAATTTGAAGAGGATACCACTTTTTTAAATTAGGCAATCTTTACCACGTTTTTATCAGCGCCTGAATCATGTTCAAAAAATCCTTTATTTTTATACCGTTCTTTTAATTCTCCTAGTTTACCTTTATTCCAACTTGAAATCTTAGTAAAGTAACCTGTAATCCTTGTAATCCCTTCGACATCTTCTGACTTACAATAACTGCATGTACTTGCCAAACCTCTACTCGTTTTTCCACAACTATTACAAGTTGTAAACTCTGGTGAAAAGGCAACTTGATCATTCTGGGTATTCTTGTAGGTCTTAATTATAAAATTAGCAAGGGATTCAGGGGATGGTCTACTTTCCCCAAGCCAGATATGTGTGATAGATCCGGCTGAGATAAGAGGATGAAAGAGTCCTTCTTTCTGAACCTTTTCAATTGGGTTAATTGGAGATCCAACATTTAAAAGGGTCGAGTTTGTGTAGTAAATCGTATTCTTAGCTATTTCACCTTTTACAACCTTAGATGCCTGCTGAGGATAATCACGTAGATCTAACTTAGCAAATCTGTAGGCAGTGGATTCAGCAGGGGTTTGTTCTAAAACAAAACGTATCTGATATTTTTTCTCTAACTTCTCAGCTATAAGTTTCATATGTGAAATTATCTTCAATCCTAATTTAAATGCCTCTTTAGATTCATGAAGTTGTTTACCCGTATGGCATTGGACAAGCTCATTAAGCCCGACCATACCAAAAAGAAATGAGGCCTTTTCAAGCCTGAGGTATGATTCGCCATCTCTTTTCATAGTTAATAGAGCAAGAGGGCCTGTATCTCCAAGGTCTACAAGTTTACTAATAAACGTTTTTTTCTCTAAATGTGCCTTGGCTGCTAATTCCATAAGTTCAGTAATATGGGTATAAAGTAAGGTATCATTTCCTTGTGCCTTATAAGCAATACGGGGTAGGTTAAGGGTAATATTTTGTAAGGCACAGTACCTCATCTTCCAGGGCTCTTTGGCATCTAGAATGTCCTCTGCCTTTAGTTTAAAACTTAACCTACAACATTGACTAATCTTTGCTGTATTCCCACGATCAAAAACAAAATAGGTATTGCCTTTTTCAGAGGCAACCTCACAGATATGATTTAAAAAGTCTATATGGTCCTTAGTATGGAAAAACTTTTCAGTAATATGGACAAGAGGTTTTGGGAAGAAGAATGGTCGACCAGAACCATCACCCTCTTTATACACCTCAAACAATGCCCAAGCAAAACCCTGGGCTTCCTTTTCATATTCAGCGTAAGTCTTTCCAGTATATTTTCCACCTGGTCCTATAGCTGGGACATCTTCAAAATGTTTAGGAATTTCCCAATATAAGTTAAGATCGCTAAATATTGCTTGTCCTCCCCTTGCTACTGCTTGTTGTGAGAACTCAAAGATCATTATCTGGGCTAATTGCTTTAGTTCTTTTTTAGACATCCCAACTAAAAAAGGTGCAAAAAAAAGATTTACGGCATCCCATCCGATTGCCCCGGCAAAATGACCTTGAAGGGAGGCTGAAAATTTAACCATATGAGCTAGTAATACCTCTGGATGTTTGGCAGGTTTAGCCATAGACAAGGCATTAGGTAAGTCTAACCCAAATTTTTTAACGTACTCTAACGATTGACCAGAGCAATATGGTCTATCTATAAATCCAAGATCATGCAAGTGAATATCACCTCGCATATGAGCGTCCGCTACATCCTGAGAAAATACTGAAAGAAGGGCGTATTCTTTTTTTATATGTTCAGCCAGGGTAAGGTTTGTACCCTCTGGACCGTGAGGGACATTGGCATTTTCTCTATTTGGATGTAAAATTAACTGATCAACATCATATAAGGGCATCCCAAGCCTGGTATGCATTCTTCTAGCCTTTTCCAGACCATGTTCAACCAGTTTAGCATCAACAAGTTCACGAATAAGAGGAGATGTAAGTGCTGTTATCCCAGAACTAACAATTTCAAGTTCAACTTCTTTACCTATCTTTTCTGCTGTATCAAGATCAAGATAGGTTTCTCTTACTAGGGCATCAACTATACGTTGTCTATTCCACCCTGAGATATCCTCATCAGAGGTACGCACAAATAAGGCTATATCA
Source organism: bacterium (assembly GCA_043802115.1). GTDB lineage: Bacteria > SZUA-182 > SZUA-182 > JAZDLJ01 > JAZDLJ01 > JAZDLJ01. Next base: position 2,834 of record JAZDLJ010000218.1, read on the forward strand.
GTAGCATCATTTGTCCGAAGAGGTTTTACAGCTACATTCTCTTTATTTGTAACTTTCGCTATTTCAATCATTTTTTCCTCCTTTACTTGCAACGGGGATAAAGTGGTTTTTTTACTTTATCCCCATTGCAAGTTTTATTCTTTCACCTGCAACCTTGCATGAAAAAAATAAAATTTTTTGATATGATTACGATATCCTATTATCTTTAAAAACAACTCTATATTGTAGTGCCGTCTGTTCATAACACAATATATAGTATTGAAAGTAACATTGTCAAAGAACCGTAACGGCGGTTTTATAATAAATTCGGGAAGGTTTAACGATTTTATGTTGCTCTTGGTTATAAAATCTCCTATTTTCGAAAAATGGTAGAAAAAGGTAGAAAAGGTGGTTCTTCTGCAATTTGTGACCAAAAAGATGACATCACGGCATCTTTAGTTTTTCAGGTTACATTTTTAAAAAGATTATCAATAAAGGGTAGGTTAAGGTAATGTATTCCATTAGTAAGTTGGTCTCACTATTAGTAATAAGTTGCCCCCATCCTTTAAAAAAAATAAAAAAAATTGCCACAGAGGACACCGGGAACACAGAGGAAAAAACAAAGTAAAATAATAGGTTATTTGAAAATCTCTGTGAACCTCTGTGTTCTCTGTGGCTAGTTTATTTAATTTGTATCCCTTAATTACCTTTGACCTTAATTATCAAAATGTGTATTATGTGAAAGGGCAAGGGTTGCCCCTATAATTTATCACATTGAAAACAGAGTGGCTGAAAAAAATAAAACTTGCAATAGGTATAAAGTAAAAAAACTACTTTATACCTATTGCAAG
>JAZDLJ010000302.1:0-5562 GCA_043802115.1 bacterium
CCTTTTAATTAGCGTTAGTTAGATATAATACTTAATGTTTATTAGGTTAATTATTTTAGTAGCGTTTTTAAAAAATCTGTGTAAATTCGTGTCTAAATAATAGAAAGTGTAAACTACTTTTGCCTCTTAATGAAGGATGCCTATTTTTTTATTAAAATATTGGTAAAAAATCTGTAATACCAAGGAGTTGCAATAATAGCCAATGCATTTGATAAAGAATGATCAGAGTCAAGTGTAATAAAATATTTTGTATATTTACCACAACGAATACAATTTGGAGAAAGTCTTAAACCTTCGTTACTTTTAATAATTATCGGTGGTTGCATAATTTGTTCTGTATAGAGCGCATCCTATCCCTTATTAAAAACCTCCCTTAACCTCTCACCTGCCCATTCCCACACACAATAAACTTAGTACAAGTCAATTCTTGCAACCCCATCGGCCCCCTGGCATGTAACTTTTGAGTACTAATCCCGATCTCTGCTCCTAGACCGAATTCAAATCCATCAGAAAAACGGGTAGAGGCATTAACGAAGACTACAGAAGAATCTACCTCTTGAAGAAATTTCCTGCTCCGGGTATAATCACTGGTAATAATAGCCTCGGAATGCATTGATCCATATTTATGGATGTGCTCAATAGCTTCATCTATATTACTTACTACCTTAACTGCCAGGATAAGGTCTAAGTATTCAGCATACCAATCATCCTCAGTTGCGTCCTTAATATCTCTAACGATCTCCTTAGCCTGAAGACAACCCCTTATTTCTACGTCAGCCTTTTTAAAACGCTCTATCATCCTTGGTAAAAATTTGGAGGCAATATCTTTGTGAACTAACAATGTCTCCATGGCGTTGCAAACCCCTGGGCGTTGGACCTTGGCATTAAAAGATATCTCCTCTGCCATGCTTAAATCAGCCGAATCATCCACATAAGTGTGACAAACACCCTTATAATGTTTAATCACTGGTATAGTTGAAATAGCAACTACCTTTCTGATCAGGCTTTCCCCACCTCTTGGTATTATCACATCTATGTAATCATCTAATTTTAATAACTCATCAACCGCCTGACGGTCTTTAGTTTCGATTAATTGAATGGCATCTTTTGGGGCACTTACCTCTTGAATAGCCTCTGATAATGTCTTACTAATAATTAAATTTGAATGAATAGCCTCTGATCCCCCCCTAAGGATAACAGCATTGCCCGACTTAAGACAAAGACCACTGGCATCGACGGTAACATTAGGACGAGCTTCATAAATAATCCCAATAACCCCAAGAGGCACTCTCATCCTTCCGACCTCTAAACCATTTGGCCTCTTCCACATGTTCACTACTTCACCAACTGGGTCCGGCAATCGTACAATCTCCCTTAAACCTGTACTCATTGCCTTAATTCGTGTTTCATTAAGCTTAAGGCGGTCGAGCATAGCGGAAGAAAGACTGTTCTTTTGTCCTTCTTCTAAGTCCCTCTTGTTTTCTTCAATAATATGGGATATTGATTCTTCAAGTCGCCTGGCCATGTTAAGGATGGCGTTATTTTTTATCTCTGAAGATACTTTTGCCAAAACTCTAGAGGCTTTTTTAGCTTTGATGGCGTAATCTTTTATGCTGGTTTTTAGATCGGTCATGTTTCCTTTTAACTCCTATTGAACAGGGTGTCATATAATAATCTTTTTGAACTCCGATTGCAGAAGAACTAAAAACCTGGCAGCAATTTTCATTTTGACTTATTTGTTGATGTGTCTCCAAAATTTCGACCTGTACGATTAGAATAGTGCCTTTTTGCTCCGAAGGAGCATTTCATACTAGCCTAGGGTGAGCGAAGCGTAACCCTAGTAATGATGTATATACCGATAGCACTCTGAAAGAGTGCCTCATAAATTATAATAAGCTCATCATATTATTATAGATGAAGCACTCCTTCAGAGTGCTATTTGTTTTTTTACTGCTCCCAGGGTTGCGCATCGCTTACCCTGGGCTAGTATGATATTTCCTTTCAGGAAATCAATAAGGTTCTTAGGATAAGACTATCCTTAACATAGTGAGTTGTGAATTCTAACCGTACAGGTCGCAAAATTTGCTTCATTCGTAGAGTAGTCTTTTTGAATTTTCTAAGCTTGCTTCCCTAAATTGCTTAACTCGCTTCGCTCAAACAGAGGCAATTTTACGGGAAGCTGCGCTAAAAAAATTTACAAAAAGCCTACTAAATACTCGCTCAGCAAAATGTTGGAGGCACATCTTACTTAAAAAAACTCAAAATTAGAATTGCTGAAAAACCTGGTAATTTTACTTCCAACTGACAAAAAGTAGTTTTTTTACTTTTTGTCAGTTGGAAGTAAAATTACCAAGTCATCCCTATTAATCACCTCATCACAGTGTTTATATCCCAATATTCCCTCAATCTTTGATGACTGATTACCTTTAATTTGTCTTAGCTCTTTAGCATCGTAATTAGTAAGTCCTTTGGCAAATTCTTTTCCTTCCTCATCACAACAACTCACAGCGTCTCCAATATTAAAACCTCCTTCAACCTTAATAATACCTGATGGTAAAAGGCTTTTATTATTACATAGTAATGCTGTCTTTGCCCCATTGTCAAGAGTAATCTTCCCTTTGCTTTTTAAGATATGAAGTATCCAATGTTTTCGACTAGACAGACCTTCATTTTTAGGAAGAAATAAGGTTCCGACCTCTTCTCCATTTAGTATCTTTGTTACTACTTGAGGTATAGTGCCTCTGGCAATTATAGCTGTCATACCTAAGGAAATTGTCTTTTTTATAGCCTGTATCTTACTCGCCATACCACCTGTGCTGAGAATAAATGATCTATTTCGCCCGGCAAGCCCTTCAATTTCAGGCGTAAGTTCTTGAACAAAGGGTATTAATTTAGCTGAAGATGTCTTATTGGGATCGCCTGAATATAACCCGTCTACATCAGAAAGTAAGATCAAGAGATCGGCTATTACCAGGTTAGCAACCATAGCCGAAAGGTTGTCATTATCACCAAATTTTATCTCCTCCACAGCTACGCTGTCATTTTCATTAATGATGGGAATAACCTTATAATAAAAAAGGAAATGAATGGTATTGCGGATATTGATATATCTTTTTCGAGAACGGAAATCCTCATGAGTCAAAAGAATTTGGGCAACTCTCTGACTATATGTCCCAAAGGCTTGTTCATATGCCCACATTAAATAACATTGTCCTACAGAGGCAGAGGCTTGTTTTTGAGGGATGCTAATAAACCTTGAATTACAAATATTTAGTTTGTTTCTGCCTATAGCGACAGCTCCTGAAGAGACTAAAGCTATATCGATACCCGTTTCTCTAATTTTACACAACTCAGAGGCCAGATCTTCTATTTTTTTAAGATTAAGTGAACCATCAGGCAAAGTTAATACATGACTTCCGACCTTTACTACTATCCTTTTTAGGTCCTTAAATCTTTCTCGCATCGCAATATATCAATAAACTACCCTTTTTGTTCCAAATAAGCATCCCTGTTTTAAGTATTTTAAGCATAATGTATTTATACTTTAAACGGGTAATTTTGAGACTTTTTCTTGTGTTAATCTCGTAATAAAAGAGGATAAATCGGTGAATGGCAAAAAAAATCACCCACGTAAATATTTCAATAACCTAAAAGTATCATTTTAACCCGTTCGCAATATATTTAGATGGGTTGCATTAATAAAATTTGAGTTAATTTATTAGTCTGACAAGACAAGAAATAAGAGGCTCTAATCCCTTTTTTTGAAGGGCAGAGACCACAAAATACTTATAACCACTTTTCTCACAGAAATCAATCAACTTATCAAGCCGAGGCGTAAAAACAATATCTGTCTTTGTTGCTATAATTATTTGCGGTTTCTTAGCTAAGACAGGACTAAATAACTCTAATTCAGAGTTGATGGCCATATAATCAGTAAGCGGGTCTGAGTTAATATCTGTTATAGAAACATCTATAATATGACAGATAATTTTTGTTCGTTCAATGTGTTTTAAAAATCTATCTCCCATCCCTGCACCCAAATGAGCACCAGGGATAAGACCTGGTATATCTGCTACGATAATTCTTTCATAATTCTCAGTGACTACTACTCCTAGATGAGGCGTTAAAGTTGTAAAAGGATAACTTGCAATCTTTGGTCTTGCAGAAGATATGTTCGAAATCAGAGTTGATTTACCAGCATTAGGGAGGCCAACCAGACCTATATCAGCCAATAACTTTAATTCTAACTGTACGGACTTTTCTTCTCCAGGTTTACCTTCAGTAGCAATTCTTGGGGCACGATTAGTGGAAGTAGCAAAACAGGCATTTCCTTTACCACCTTTGCCTCCCTTAGCAATTATATATGAACCATCAGGAGTATTTAAATCAATAATGATTTCATGAGTATATTGATCAAACACTAAAGTACCTTGAGGAACCCTAATAACTAAATCGACTCCTCCACGACCGGTCTTTTTTTTACCTTGTCCATGGGCACCCCTCTTTGCTTTATATTCCCTTTTATATCTAAAATCAATCAAGGACTGGAGTCTAGTGTCTACTTCTAATATAACATCGCCACCATCACCGCCGTTTCCCCCATCAGGCCCACCTTTTGGAACGTACTTTTCTCTTCTAAAACTTACACATCCATTCCCACCATTTCCAGCTTTTACACTTATATTGGCTTCATCAATAAACATATGTCTGATTCTTTATCTCTAAACTTGACTTTCTGTATACACACTAATTCGTTTTTTGTCTTTCCTTACCCGTTCAAACTTAACGATTCCATTAATCTTTGCAAAAAGGGTATCATCGCTCCCTTTTCCGACATTAAAACCAGGCATAAACACTGTTCCTCTTTGGCGAACCAAGATGCTTCCCGCAGAGACAATTTGGCCTTCAAATCTTTTTACACCTAATCTTTTGCCTATACTATCTCGGCCATTAGTAGTGCTTCCCTGTCCTTTTTTATGAGCCACTACATTCACCTCCTTTAAATTATTAATTGCTTGCTAGGCCACAATCTCATTTATTTTTACCTCGGTAAAATGCTGCCTATGTCCCATTTTCTTCTTATAGTTCTTTTTTCTTTTTGATTTAAAAACTATAATTTTTTTATCTCGTTCCTGTCTTAAAAGCTCTCCTGTAACCTTTACTTCCTTTAATTTGCCAGGATCAACAATAATTGCACCATCTTTTTCTACCATTAAAACTTCTTTGAATTCAACCACATCTCCCTCATTGCCATTTATTTTTTCCACCTTAACCTTTTCACCTTGAGAAACCCTATATTGCTTCCCCCCTGTCTTTAGTATTGCGTACATTTTTTCACCTCCTTATCCCTCCTAAAATATATTTAAAAGTTTTTTATTTTATCATGGATTGCTTTTGTTTGTCAAATGGATATTCAAACACCCAGCAATTCTCGGTGAACATGATCCATCTAATCAGAATTTAAAAGTTTTCAAGATCTGCTTTGGTAAAGCAATCCACTAGCTTAAATTTTATGCCTAACATATCAAAAACAAGTCAAAATCCTACGATAAAAAAGTTTGC
>JAZDLJ010000303.1:0-3762 GCA_043802115.1 bacterium
CCTTTTAATTAGCGTTAGTTAGATATAATACTTAATGTTTATTAGGTTAATTATTTTAGTAGCGTTTTTAAAAAACCTGTGTAAATTCGTGTCTAAATAATAGAAAGTGTAAACTACTTTTGCCTCTTAATGAAGGATGCCTAATTTTTGATATTTTATATATGCCCAATTTAAAGGAAAATAAACATTTTATTTAAAAAAAATTCAGGTATGGGATAAAAATGGATTAGATTGTATGGTTAAAGATGGTTTTTAAAATAGGAGTGGGATAAGTAATTATGGTCGGTCACTTAGCAGTTTAGGAAAGCAACTTGCTGAAATCATTTCTCTCCATGGCAATTTTTACACTTCGCAGGTGGGGAATCGTCATTAGCCAGATTTTTACTTCTTGATCTCTTTCTACTAGTGATATAATTCAGTAGCTCATTATATGCCTTTTGGCCAATAAGTCCACGTTTTAAGATATCAATTTTATTAATATCAATAACTACGGTATCATCATCCTCTATAGTAGTTATTGCCTTTAATGTCTTTTCTAGCTTAGGATATTGCTTTGTAAGTTCAACCCACTTTGGAAAAGTTATCCTTGCATAGGCTAATTTTTGGTAAGTCTTATGACAGTCCATACAACACAAGTGAAAGGCATCCTTTAGTGAACAACAGTCATCCTTATTATCAACATTTCTTACTGCACCTTCTCTTGTTCCCCTCCCTTTTCCATGATGACATTCCATGCACTTTGACGGATCTTTTTTTTCATTTGTTTTCCACTCATGATGACACTCGATGCAGGCTAAGTTATAATCCACATAATGTTTCTTATGAGTAAAGGTCAAGGGACCAAAGACGTTCTTTCCATGTATTTTTTTATAATTAATGATAATAATATCTGTATCTGGGTTGACAGCCGATACAGCATAACTTACTGTAATGTTAAGGAAGAGTGTAATCAAAAGAAATACGCCTAGAGAAAGAATAGCGAAAGATTTGTTTTTCATATAAAAAGACCCCTTTGTATACCTTATAATTTATAGATACTACTCCAACTTAGGTTTTTCTAAAATAATGTAGGTTAATTTTGTAACAAATTGTTAAGGCTACAAGGTAGCAAAGACACAGAGGAAAAAACAAAAAAACCTTTAAACAACTTTATGCCTCAGTGCCTTAACATAACTGGTTTTAACTAACACAATCACTCGGAAAAATTTAAAGTGGAGCACTATAGTTACTCGTTGATATTATTAATATCAAATATAATTTATTCTGTCAATAGTTATTTAAGATTTAAAAAAAAGTTTCTAACTGAGCTACAGACGTAATTAAGAAATTTTTATGTGATTACCTTGAGAAGAAGAAAAATGTATTGTGAATTTACACAATAAATAATAAAATGATTGTCAGTGATTAGTGTCAGATAAAAGAAAAATTATTTACTGACACTAATCACTGTCCCTGTTCGCCCAAAGGGCGCTAATTTAAAATAGTTTTTACCAGACTAAAACCCTGTTTTTCCAAAAATAAACACTTTCAACGGATATAAAATAAAAAAGATATTTTATATCCGTTGAAAGTGTAAGGAGGTTAAAAAATGGAACTAAAAAAAATAAAAATGAATATCCCAACTGGTACAAATATTATCCTAGGCCAGACACATTTTATTAAGACCATTGAGGATTTATATGAGATTATGGTGGGAAATGTGCCGAATGTGAAATTTGGGATCAGCTTTTGCGAGGCATCGGGACCATGTTTGGTAAGAAGTGATGGGAATGAACCTGAGTTAATTAAGATTGCTGAAGAAAATGCTCTGAACTTAGGTGCTGGTCATATCTTTATTATTATTATGAGGGATTGTTTCCCAATAAATGTTTTAAATGCTCTTAAACAATGCCAAGAGGTTTGTGCTATCTATTGTGCTACAGCAAATCCTGTTGAGGTCTTATTAGTTGAAACAGAGCAGGGGAGGGGAGTCATTGGGGTAGTGGATGGTTTTAGCCCAAAAGGGATAGAAAATGAGAAAGATAAACGAGAAAGAACTGAGTTTTTAAGGAAATTAGGTTATAAAAGATAGGAGTTATTATGGAGACAAAACGAGTAATAGGACTGATGTCAGGGACATCGTTGGATGGTATTGATGCAAGCCTGGTCGAGATTAATGGTTGTGGTTTAGAAACCGAGACTAAGTTGATTGCTTTTAATACTTATCCTTATTCATCTGAGGTAAGAAAAAAGATATTAGAATGTTGTTCTCCAGTTACTGGAACAGTTGATAAGGTATGCTACCTTAATTTTTTACTAGGTGAACTTTTTGCTGAGGCATGTATCAAGATAACCAGGGAGGCAAAATTATCCCTACAAGATATAGACCTAATAGGATCGCATGGACAGACAATATACCATCAGCCGATGCCTAAACCAGGAGATGGATATCATCTAAAATCAACCCTACAAATTGGAGAACCCTCAGTTATTGTTGAAAGGACAGGGATAGCTACAGTTTCTGACTTTCGTAGTCGGGATGTTGCTGCTGGAGGGGAAGGAGCACCGTTAACACCCTATATGCACTACCTTGTTTTTGGAAATAAAAATCATAACAATAAAAATAGATTAATTATAAATATTGGTGGAATAGCTAATTTTACATTATTGCCAAGTTGTGCTGAGGTTTCTGACATTATTGGTTTTGATACAGGGCCAGGAAATATTGTTATTGATGGGGTTACAAGAAGAGTTACAGAATGGCAGAAACTTTTTGATACTGATGGGAAATTAGCTTCTGAGGGAAGTTTAAACGAAGAACTTTTATCTGAATTAATGAAACACCCTTATTTGTCTTTGCAACCGCCAAAGACAACAGGAAGGGAGGAGTTTGGAGAAGATTATGTAGAAAAGCTAATTCAGAAGGCCAAGGTAATGAATATTTTAGATCTTGATCTTGTGCATACAGTTACAGCTTTTACTGTTGAATGTATCCTTCATCACTATAAAATTTATATTCAATTGCAGTCTCAGATTGATGAGGTAATTATTGGTGGCGGTGGAATTATGAATAAGACGCTTATGGAGATGTTAAAAAGAGGTTTTGATCCTGTGCCAATCTACACCTTTGACGATTTTAATATCCCTAGTAAGGCATTTGAATCCGTGAGTTTTGCGATTTTAGCCAATGAGACGATTAATGGGGTACCAGCTAATTTGCCAAAGGTCACAGGTGCTAGAAAGGCGGTGGTGCTTGGAAAGATTGTGGAACCGTAAACAATAAAGATGAAATAAAAATGTCGAATCAGTAATGTCAACTAAAACAATAATCACAGATGTCAAAATAATCACCCCCCTTGAAGTTATCAATAAAGGGAATATTTTAATTAATGGTGCCGTTATTGAAGACGTTTGTTCTACTACAACAGCATTCTTTTCCAAAGATACTAAAATAATTGATGGCTCAGGACTGATAGCCTGTCCAGGGTTTATCGATCTCCACGTCCACGGGGCAAAGGGATTAAATTTTGCCTCAAATACTGATAAAGCCTCTCTTACTGAGATATTAAGATATCATTTTTCTCATGGGACAACATCTTTGTTAGCCACACTAATCAGTGGAACAGATCAGGATATCCAAAAAAACCTTAGGAATATTATAGATAATGCAAATTCACTCTCCCCTACGATTTTTAACAATAGACAATGGACAGACAACAAACCTGAAGAGAACGAATCTGAAGAGAACGAATCTGAGATATTGGGGTTTCATCTAGAGGGACC
>JAZDLJ010000304.1:0-4775 GCA_043802115.1 bacterium
CCTTTTAATTAGCGTTAGTTAGATATAATACTTAATGTTTATTAGGTTAATTATTTTAGTAGCGTTTTTAAAAAACCTGTGTAAATTCGTGTCTAAATAATAGAAAGTGTAAACTACTTTTGCCTCTTAATGAAGGATGCCAAAGGGTTACGGTTAAATTTGGGAGGCATCAACAAATAAGTCAAAATGAGAATTGCTGAGCTCCCCTTAATTTTAATTGACTTGACTCTTTTTATCAAATATAATTAATCCTAATTCCTTTTTAAATTTTAAAATTTTCTGCTCATCTCAACACTAAAGATAGAAGTATTTTTGAGATATGGCTAATTCAAAGTTTGCTCGTAGAAAGATATATCTAATTGATAAGACTCACCAAATAAGATTTATGCTCTTAATTGTCTGCTATCTTATAATTTATGGTGGACTATTTGCATTTACGATCTTTTTTCCCTCTATTAAAATTATCCTTTCTGGGACTGCCTCTCTTGCCTCACGTTTTGCAGCCAGTAAAGAACTTCTTTTTTTAGATACTGTATTTTGGCCAGCCATTGCTCTCTTAGTTGTTGTTATTGGAGTCCATTCTATTATAATTACTCATAAAATTTTTGGCCCTTTATATAAGATAAAAAAAACCTTACACAACATGGCAGCAGGAAATTTTACCTCTAATACCAAACTAAGGAAACATGATTACCTAAAGGACTTTGCGGAAGAACTTAATAATTGTAACCTGTTAATAAAAAACAAACTAAAAAATCTACATACTGGCCAAAAAGAGATACTGGATCTGCTTAATGAACTAGAGAAACAAATATCAGAAAAAAACATACCCTATGAAGACCTGACAAAAACAATTAATATTTTAAAAGTTAAACATAATGATAATAATTTGTTAAATTTTTTTAAGATACTGGATTAGTCACTTCTAACTTAAAACATCTTTATTTTAGTGAACGCTGAAAAAAAAGCAGCCTACTCATAATGTCTTCCTTTAGTTGTAATTCTCTCTCCATTACCATTAACCAATCACTATCCTCTAATCTTCGTTATCGCCCTTTATCCTAATTAACACTTTTATACTACTCCAACTTAGTAACTATTCACCCCCTTACCGTGATTAGGAAGGTTATTAACTACATTTTTCACCGCAGAGACGCGAAGAACGCAGAGAACTACATGATTTTTATATCTTTTTTTTCTCTGTGTCCTCTGCGTCTCTGTGGTGAATATTGTTTTTTTAATCTTTTAAAGGGGGGAGTGAGCAATTACCCAACTTAGGTTTTTCCAAGTGATTGTGTTAGTTAAAACCAGCATGTTAAGGCGCTGAGGCACATAGTTTTTAAGTTTTTTTATTTTTTCCCTTTGTGCCTTTGTGCCTTTGCTACTTTGTGCCTAAACAGCTAGTTACAAAACTAACCTGCATTACCTCAGAAAAACCTAACTTGGAGTAGTATAACTATATTATTGTCAGAAAAACAAAAAGGAGGAAAATATGATTAACTTTAAGTTACAAATATCAAACCTAATTCAAAAAAAAGTTGTTTATAATAAAACAAAGCGCTTGCTTTCTAAAAATAAGGTCAGCCCTCTTCAAAAAATTATTTATTCTATCGCAATTGGGATGATAAACTTATTCATTATATTAAATAATAGCCACAATTTTTCTCCAAACGCCTTTGCTGAAATAACCCAGGAAGTAGATAAACAAGAGATAACAGATAAAATACAACAGACATTTGAGGCGATAAAATCTCAAGGAAGGACAGAGATAGAAACAGAAATATGGAGGGCTCAGCAAATAGAAGGGGCGATAAATAATTTAATGGAAGTTAAAAATAAATTTACTCAATGCAAGGAAATCCTTTTGGATCCAGAGACAGCGCTAGACATAAAAATAAAATATGCCCAAAACCTATACAATATCTTTACCAGTAATAAACTTGGGATAAAAATCCCAAAAGAAAAAAAAGAGGAGTTAATAGAACCGTTACTGAAGATAATAAAAGATAACTATGGAGATGATAATTTCCAGGAGGTTACTGGAAATATTTTAAAGGCTATCTGCCTTGACAGTGATGTATCTTATGATAAAAAATTATTCCTTATTGATTCCCTCCTTAACATCTTAGTCAAACAGAACATTAATTCTGAATTTCTAAATAACGGGCTGAATGACAAGCTCCTTTCTCCTCTTGAATTCAAACGAAAAGAATTCTTCCGGGAAAAAAAAGCTCTACCTCTTCAAAATATTGACAAAACGGATGTGATAAGTGTCTGTTTTTACATCCTACAACAAGCGATGATATACAAGAGTGTTCCTGTTGCAAATCTCCTTAGTCTAGCAGAGACTTGTTTATCAGCTATTAAAAATGCACATGGAAAAAAATTAAATTATTTCGAGAATGGAGTTCCTCGGGAGATAAAAAAAATTTACTGCTTTTTGGCAGAGGGATTTAATAAAGTAAAAGGAGGTTTTTCTACACAACTAGGGAAAAGACTAAGGTCTTTCTTATCTTTGTTTGTTGTTAAAAAGAAAAAAACTTTTTATACCTCAAAGGTCTCGAATCCATAAAAGACATCTTTATCCCTAATCTTGTAAGATAAATGGCATTCTAAATTGAGCCCTAATTTGTTGCCATAGATGAAAAAAAAACATTTGCAGCCCCTAAATTCAATTTAAAAACCCTTTTTGCCTGTTTATTCCCTACAGAACCACCGATGTCAACAAATGATAAGATACCAACAAGCAACTTATTACGATTAATGACCAATAAATGACTTATTTGTCCCTCTTTCATAAACCTGGCAGTTTCTTCAATGTCTTGATCTTCAAAACAAAAATCAGGGTTATCTTTCATAACTTCACGAATCGAGGTATCTGAAAGTTTACAACCTCTTATCACACCAGCGATTGTTACATCATAAGCAGTAATTAATCCTAAAACTACTCTGCTTTCTGTTACTAATAAAGCACCGAAGTCAAGATACTTCATCATCACAGTTGCTTCTTTTAAAGTAGCATCAGGACTAATTACTGCAATACTATTAGTCATTATCTCTTTAACTTGCATAATTTTCTTCCTTCCAACCTCTCCACTCATTATAATCTTTGATACCGATTGGGGTTGTGACTAAGACATTTTTTTCTATTATTTGATTTTTTTGATCCAACACTAGATACCGGATCACCCAGGTCTCAGTATCTATAACAAAGTCCTGTACAGAACCAAATTCACCACCATTCCCAAGTATAGGATAATAAATAGGCTTATTAGTACTCCAAAGCAAATAACCTTTCTTGTTATCATTACGATTATCAAGTAAATTATTTCCGCTATCATTAAAAATCTTCATCATACTAGCTTGTTCCCGCCCTACTTCTAATTTTTCGTCATCTTCCCAATACTTAGGCCATTCATAACGTTTTACTAACTTTACTTCTTCCTGATGAGAGATTATTTTATTTTCCAAAATATGAGGAAACCTTTTTAATTTCTTTCTTGTAAGAGAGGTAAAAAAACTTTTTTCTAATAAATCTGGTTGATTTAGGGCAACAGGCGATATCATCACCTCTCTACCAGAAAGCCAACTCCCAGTATTAATCAACAAATACCTAACTATCCATTTTCTATCATCAAAATAGAATTGATTAATCCTTCCTATATCACCATCCCTCGCATAAACTGTATATCCAACAAAGTCTTTTACGCCTTTCAACATAAAACTCTCCTCCTCTATCCTCTTTCTATCGCAACTTTAAGCACAAGAGATAAAGACGTTCTAATCCCTTCAGATAAATTGTAAATGTTTTTCTAAAAATCTATAACTTAATTCAAACTTAGGAATGGGAACAAAATAAATTAACCCAAAGTAGTAACAACTTGCCCCACTCTTTAAAAAAATAAAAAAGATTGCCACAGAAGACACCGAGAACACAGAGGAAAAAAACAAAATAAAATAATAGGTTATTTAAAAATCTCTGTGAACTCTGTGTTCTCTGTGGCTAATTTATTATTTCCTTATTTTTTTATTTTGGGTTAATTTATTTAATCTTTATCCCTTAGCTTAATATAAGCTTACACTAACCAAATTATAAATAAATAGACCAAGTCCTTCTTTTTTTGATCTTTTACCACTTGGGCATTTCAGATTTAACTTGTAATTCTTGTAATTCATTCCTTAAAAATTTTATCTCGTCACTGATCTTTGTAAGTTCAAGTCTCAATTCTCTGATATTAAGTCTTGCATTTTTCAAATCTCTTTCAGCATCCATTACTCTACTTCTGACCCATCTCCTTCGCTCATAAAGATCATTACGATCATTTCTTTTTCTTCTTATCTCACTAGTTAATAACTCTATCTGGGAAGTAATATTTGTTATCTCATTTGTTGGCCTCGGATTCTGCGAGAAAAGCCCTTGCCTTTGAAATCGCAGGTTATCTAATTTATCTTCAAGGGTAGCAATTTCGGATCGTAGATCATATGTTCTCTCCTCAATCCGATCTTTTTCTTGATAGTAATCTCCTTGTTCATTCATTACTTCTCTCTCAAGTTCAATTTCTCTATTGAGTAAAGAAGTCATCCTGGCTTCATCCGCCTCCTTTTGATCCTCCAACTTTTTTATTTTTTCCTTAAGGCCATTTATCCTTAATCTTTCATATTCCAATTTCCCTTGGACTCTAATCTCCTTGTGTTTCTTCTCATCAAGTTTGACATCCTTTATATTCATTCCATTTTCAATCTCTTTAAATACATCTTCAGATAAAGATTGAGTC
>JAZDLJ010000251.1:0-6501 GCA_043802115.1 bacterium
ACACCCCGTCTGCTTCGCATCCACCCCTCTTTTTAGAGGAGAATTTTTTAAGTCCCCCTCTAAAAAGAGGGGATTTAGGGGTGTGTTATTAACCTATTTCAAACAACTAAACTGTTACATTTTATTAAAGTTAAAATTTTATAGTCGGATCGTTCTTTATGCTTTTATAGAGGCATTAACTCATCACTGCATCACTGGGGTCAAACCTCGACTGCGGACAAAATCGCAATCCTTTTATTTCAATTCTGTCTTAGCTATACTTCTCACGGCCATAACTAACGATTTTTAAATCCCACGAGAAATATCTATCAATATTGTAGAATCTAAAAGTACCTGATCTGCTATGTTTTGTCCCATTGTTCTTTCCTTAGCTTTGCCAACCATTCCAAAGTGGACAATCCTTTCATATCTTTTCTGTTCTTCCACATGCCACAAAATTGGTACTTACGAATAGATCGAATTTTTTTCTTGTTATTCTTTTTAGTGCCTTTAAACCCTAGGAGAGTTCTCTTTATATCTGAAAGTTCAGTTTCTATATGTTCTATAGACTCAATAAGGTCATATCCATAATTAATATCTATTTTTTTCATTTTCATCACCTTGTTTTTTATTTAATATTTAAGGAGAAGGATGGTGTAAAACCTCGACAGTGGACAACAATGTTCGAGATTTGTTCCTTTTCTCCTTTCATTCCTTTCTTCTTTTGTTATCTTCCATAGTTTAATATGTTGCTCCTTCTTATATCCTTATAAACCTTTTATTTAATTTTGGTATATTACCTTCAAAACCTTTGTCCTAATTGGCTGCCCCCCTTTTAGGCAGCTTAATCCTAAACGTTGTCCCCACGTTTTCCTTACTCTCCACCTCAATCAATCCCTTATGTTTTTCAATTATCCCGTGAACAATGCTCAGTCCTAATCCTGTCCCCATATCTTTAGTGCTAAAAAAAACATCAAATAAATGTTCCAAATTTTCCTGGCTGATACCGCTGCCTGTATCTTCAATAGATATCTCAATATAAAGATGATTATTCTGTTTGATAGCAACTGTCAGCTTTCGATTCTCTCTTTCCTTCATGGCATCGACTGCATTCATTATCAGATTACAAAATACCTGCTTAATCTGCATGGAATCAGCTTTTATAATAGGTGAAGTAGTATAATTACGAATCACCTCTATTTTATTCTCCATAATAATATCAAATAAAAGGTCAAGGGTCTCATCTAACAATTTTGGTAAATCGCATTCTTTCAGCTCTATCGGTTTGGGTTTGGCAAAGTCCAGTAACTGTCTGACTAAGGTATTTATTTTTTCTATTTCAGGATTGACTATGCGGGTAAATTTATTAATAAATTCCTTGTCATTATGTTTTGAGGGTAGATATTCTATAAAGGTCTTAATACCGGTTAGCGGATTTTTAATCTCATGAGCCATCCCCGCAGCCAAAATCCCAACCGCCTTTAAACGTTCACTTCGTATTAACTCTTCCTGCATCCGCTCCAGTTCTTGTTGTATATGGTAATATTGAATAGCCTGTTTAACCAGCAGGATTGTTTCCTCAGGACTTGCTGTCTTTGGAATATAGCGGTAGATGCCCACTTCATTAATGCTTTTGATCGCCGCATCCAGATCAGCATAGGCCGTAAGTAAGACTGACACAACCTTAGGGAACATCTTTTTTATCCTGGCAAGTAACACTACTCCTTCCATAACAGGCATTCTTTGATCGGAGATAACCACTGCATATTCTTTTTCGTTAAGCATGGTTATTGCTTGCTCAGGATCAGTAGTCCCGCTAATATCTATTTCGTTTTCAAAAATGGCAGTTAAACTGTCAACCGCATCTTCTTCATCATCTATATATAAGACCGGATATTTTTTATAATCTATATTATTATACATAATTCATTTTTGAGCTGTTAAGCTATTAGCTCACCAGCTCATTTTCAACTATTTTTGATAAATTTCGGCAGTTTAATAATAAATTCTGCTCCTTCGTTTTCTACGCTTTTTACTTCTATTTCCCCTCCATGATCCTGAATAATATGATAACTAATATGTAATCCCAGCCCGGTTCCTTTACCCACATCTTTAGTTGTAAAAAAAGGATCAAAAATTTTATCTTTAATCTTATCCGGTATCCCAAGGCCATCATCTTTAACAGACAGAATTATAGAATCTTTTTCCGGACACGTAGAAATTTTAATATGGCCGGCCGTGGCTTTTCCCTGTCTTTTTGCTTCATTAATGCTATCAATGGCATTGGATAGAAGATTAAAGAATACCTGATTTAGCTGCTGGAGATCAGCTTCAATGTTATCTAAGCCGGTATATGATTTTTCTACGGTGATCTGATCCTGCCGCAACTGATTATTCAAAAGAACCAGGGTGCTGTCTATTCCTTCATAAAGATTAACCTTATTTCTGCCTTCTCTGTTTTTTCTGGAAAAGGTAAGAAGAGAATTAATGATATCTTTAATCCTGATAATAGACTCATTAGCCCTTTTTAATATCCTGCTTAACTCTTCATAACCTTCGGTAAAAGAAATTTGGTCAGTTTTTACCTTTTCCAGAATACGTCTTATGGCTTCCAGCCATTTGTCTACAAATGATACGGGATTACTTATTTCATGGGCTACTCCGGCGGCCAGTTGGCCTACGGCTGCAAGTTTGGCAGAATGAACCAATTGCGATTCGATCTCTTTTAATTCTTTCAGTGAAGCCTGCAATTCTTCACTCTTATTCTTTAAGGCCTTTTTAAGTTCTCCCTGTTCGATTAAACAACTTACAGTTACTAATAATTCTCTATAATAAAAAGGCTTGATGATATATCTATCTACTCCGTATCTCATGCCTGTTATCTTGTCTTCCAGCTTGGCTTTGGCAGTTAATAGGATAACAGGAATAAATTCGGTTTCAGGATTTGATTTTATTTCTTTGCATAATTCATAACCATCCATCTCAGGCATCATGATATCCGAGATTATTATATCCGGTTTTTCTTGTAGGACATTTTCCAGGCCTTCTTTGCCATTAGCAGCTATTCTGATATCATAATAATCCTGTAGTATATTTTTTATATTAAGCGCCAGGTCTTTGTTATCTTCAACTAAGAGTACCTTGTATTGCTTTCCCTTATGCTGCGTTCCCTCACCCCGACCCTCTCCCTGAGGGCGAGGGAGAAAATCTTCTCCCTGTGGGAGAACGCTAAATCCTTTTAACCCCTTTCTCTCTGGGAGAGGGCAGGATGAGGGTATCGAGGCCGAAATCAAGTCAGAATATTGCAGAGAAACTCCGCAACTAAAAATTTCTTCCTTGCAGGCTATATCCAGGATATCTTCATCATTGAGATGCGTTCTTCCTTTAGGCAGTCGTACTGTAAAAATAGAACCTGTTTCTTTCGTACTTTCTACTTCTATTGTTCCTTTATGAAGGAGAATAATATCTTTAGCCAGAGAAAGTCCAATGCCTGTTCCTTCGAATCTCCGGCTTATGGAGCCATCAGCCTGTCTGAACCGGTCAAAAATATAGGGCAGGTCTTTTTCATCTATACCTATGCCTGTATCGGAAATTATTATTTTTAAATAGTCATCATCTTCTTCTGTCATTATTGTAATTGTGCCTTTTGCAGGGGTAAACTTGAGGCCATTATTGATCAGGTTGCCAAGAGCCTTGCCGAGATAATCAGTATCAATATAAATGGATTCTAAATTTGAGGTATAGTTTTCTATTAGCTTAATCCTTTTGGCCTTGGCCAGCTCCCGGGCTGGTTCGATGATTATCCTCATTACACTATTTATATCCTTTAAAACAAACCTAAGCTTGATTTTACCAGCTTCCAGTTTAGAGATATCAAGAAGGACATTTATCTCTTTAAGTAATTTCCGACTGTTAATAAGCACCATTTTAAAGATATCCCGGGCTTTCCGAAGAGTGATGTTATTTTGATTCATGGCTGATTCTATGGGAATGATTATATTAGTTAAGGGGGTACGTAACTCATGACTGACATTGGAAAAGAGTTCTGATTTAGCCTGTTCTATCTCCCTTGTCTTTTCTGCTTCCAGCATGGACGCGGTTAATTGCGCTCCTTTAAGAACCATGGCTGTATTTTCAGCTAAGGTATGAAAGACCTCCAGTTCCTCTTTACGATAATAGCCTCCTTTCTTTTCACCCAGGGCCAGGATTCCTAACAATTCGTCTTTATAATAACTCGGGAAAAATATAATGCACTCCAGTTGGTTCATTTGATTATGCAGATTGTATAATTCCCGGGTTATGTCTTCGTTTTCTTTTCTCTTCGACACCTCCCCCAGCCATAATTCAAGATCATCTTTTCCCAGCATATAAGGCAGCTCATTTTTATTAATGATATTTTTTTGAACCAATAGATTTTTAGTATTCGTGAACCACTTAATTATTGCGGCATTGTTTTTTATTCTCATTTCTCCTTCATGCTTATCAGCTTTATGGACAATAAAATCTTTTCCATCTCGTAATAGATAAATGGCCTGACTGATCTTCTGTTTCATAACCTTTTCATAAAATTCCATAATAGAGGCCGGGATTGATTGGGCTAACTCAATTGAATTCTCAAAGCCTTTTTCGATTATATCACGGCTGGTTTCGGTTAGTATTTTTAGTTGAGCGGAGTAATCTCCGAAGAAGGTGTGATAGGCTTTGCGCTCTAAACGCATGTAGAGAAAGGGGCTGATGGCGGCAAAGGCGGAATAGCCGACTATGCTGACCGGAATTGCCCAGGGATTGTTTTGGTAGATTGGATAGATTTGCCTTTGGAACAATGAAAAAAGTACAAAGGGTAAACCAAAGGTAATGCCGTAGAAAAAGGTGAAGACTGTGGCACGGGTGATGACGAGTTCTATGTCTAGCAACTGGTGTTTGATAATACTATACGTCATTGCAGCCATATAAAGAGGGACTGCATAAGTGCCAAAGGGATTGTAAGGATAAAGATGGATATTAAAAGCAGGTAAAAAATTACCGGCCCCTCCTATATAACCTAAGGCAGAAGACCAACATAGATAAGCAAGCTGATTACGTCTTCTTCCTTCGGAGGTAAAATAAGCTCTAAATAGGATATAGTGTCCATAAATTATACTTCCTATCCAAAAGACAAGAAAAGGGATATAAGCAGGACCTACATTATAACAATATCTAAATACAAACTTAGTTGATACACTAGGGATAAAAAAATCTGTAAAATTTAATCCCAAAAATAAAAGGCTTAAAAAATATATGGTTACTAAAATTTTTTTGCGCTTCCTTTCAGATATATTTACAATGGTAAGAACAAAATGGACGAAGGAAGTGGAAATGAAGATTACTCCTATATGCATAAACCGTGCCCAGAATAGAGCTATAGTTTTATTAGATGAGCTAAAATGAAATACATGGCCTATGCTCCAAATTGCAACGGTTAATGAGTAAAAGGTGAATATTAGGTTTGTTTGTTTTTTATGGCCTTTTAAATAGACAAGTAAAGCCAAAAGAAAAATCGTTACAGAAGTAGTTAATAAAGCTATTACATAATGGGCTAAAAGAGACATAAATAAGCCTGTTATAATTTTCTATTATCGTTAGCATCGGAAAACATCGCCGCCACACCTTCAATACAAAAAGGAACAACATCCATAGCATAAAAAATCTCTGTCGGCATGATAAGATTTCGCCAGGCAACGATGGAATCCTCCCGATAAGCCATACGAAACAGCTTGGCGAGCAGTTTTACCATTTTTTTGGGTAGCCTTTAAGGTGTAGAAAGGTGACCTTTTACCTTCCCCTTCCTTTAGCAACCTCTTTAAATTCTCTAGTTGAATCGTTCTTTCTTTATGCATAGTAATTTAATTTAGCTGATAAGCTGTTGAGCTACTTTTCTTTAATAAGTTTTTGTTAAGGAGTATTTAAAATATCATGTGATCCTATTCGTCTAAGGATATATGTACTATCTTCATATATTTCAAAAGTAAACCGATACTGCATATTTATACTGGCCTCCCAAATATTTGTATGACCTTCCATCTTCTTTACCCTTAAGGAAGGATGCCTTTGATTCTCAAAGAAAAACTTTAACTTTTCATCCAAAAGGTCTTTTATTTTTTTAGGAAGGCAAGCGTAATCCTTATCGAATTTTTTAGTAGTTTTAATCTTCATTTTTTTGTCTTTTTAAATGTTTTATTAATTCGTCCGCAGTCTCAAAAGATTTACTTAATCTTCCTTCTCTAATGTCCTCGTCAGCTTCTTTTTCCTTTTCCTGCCATTCCTTCTCCCAAGACCAAGCTTGTTCCGCTGGGACTTCTTTTTTAGGCAGTAAGACAATAACTGATCCTTGCTTTTTTATCTCGAGAATATCTCCGGGATGGAGATGTAATTCTTTTGTTACTTCTTTAGGTATAGTAATTTGATTTTTCTGTCCTAATTTACAGATGGACATATTTTAAACACCTCCTCTTCTCTCATCTTTAAGTTGTTCCTCATCAGCTC
>JAZDLJ010000268.1:0-7791 GCA_043802115.1 bacterium
CCCCAAGGATATTAGAACACCCATCCAAAAACATCCCTGTTAAAATTATAGGTAGAATTATATGGGCTGATGAATATTTACTTGAGGCCAGGACAGTTATGGCCTCCTTTCCAATAGCCCATATCCCAAAAATAATTGGGATCGCCAGCATCAAAAAATAGCTCAGTAATCTATTTAAAAATTTGGTAGTCTCATCTTTCCCTCTGGTAATCCATATCTTCATATATACAGGATAGATAGCCAATATAAGTGGCATTATTATCAGTTGTGAACAATAGGTGCATAAATTATAACCTGCTGAATAAAGTCCTACCTCTGCTGAACCTTTAAAATACTGAAGTTGATAGGTATCTCCTTTAGTTAAAAAAACCCCGGCTAATTCAAAGGCTATCAGCGGTAGACCATATTGTAAAGATTCCTTTAAGAACGAGAGACTAAAATATCTCGGATTTATTTTATTTAGATATAATACTACCAAAAAAGATACTACTATTAGCTCAGCAATAATTATCCCTATATAATAACCTTGTAACCCTTTAATAAAGTAAAATGTCAAAAATATGCTAAGAGTTAACGTAATGTATCTATGGACAATAATAATTAATGAATAGAGTTTTGACCTCTCAGCAGCATTTAATAAACTCAAAAGGATTGCCGAGATAGAGCGGAACCAAACCAGGAGCACTGTTAAATAAAATAAGTTTATGATATAATTATTTTTTACAAAAAAGGAGGCTGATTTAATACTTAGTAAATATATCAGGGTTATCCCGCCAGACAAAAACACCCCTCCCCAAAAAAAAGTAGCCTGAAATGTGTTAGGGTTTGATTTGCGTTTTCCTGAATTAAATTCCTCATAAAATCTAGCAGCGCCTTTATTTATCCCTAATTTACAAAGGGCTGTTACAAAAACAAGGGTTATAGATATTAAATTCATAATCCCATAGTCACTTACTGTAAATACCCTGGTAAGGATAGGAAAAGAGATAAAACCAGCTAATAAGGATAGGGTATTTCCAGTAAAATAATGGGATGCCTGTTTCACGAGAGTTTTTATGTCGGACATAGTAGTTTTTATAAAAATTGCAAATGTGATTTCATTTTTGCCGTCTCAATATCTTTCATCGATACCTTCAAGGTCTCCATGAAGGAATGTATTACTTCAGGTTTTTCCTTTGTATCTTCCTCAAGAAGAACCCTTTCTAAAGCCTCTTCCCTCTTTATTTGCCCTGCCCGCACCATCGCGCTATATTTAGTTGTCTTTTCCCCAAAACCCCACTTTTGAATTACAAGATAATTTTTCATTGGGGCAAATAAACAATCAACATGATCCCCTGTTTTTTTACCTTGATCCCATTGAACCTCTCTCTTAATAGTGTCCTTAATATTATTATCATTCCATTCCATATAGTCTGGTAATGATATCTGTCTTCGATATCTGGTTAGCTTAAGTTTTTTTAGCCGACAGATAATCCTTTGTGATTTTTCTATAGGAAGAAAACTTTTTTGTTCTGCTGTTGTTATATTATTCTTAACAATATTTCGAAATAAATTTTGATTATAAGAATATATTTTCCCCCCTCGAGATTCTATCTGAATTGAAAATCCTGAGACAATGAGAGGGATGTCCATCTGTTCAGCGATTCTCTGGGTTGTAGCCCATATCCCCATATCGCAGGGGAAACAGAATTGACCAGTCTTCATAAAAAACTCTTTATATAATCTCCTCATTAATCCCCAATTTAATCCAAGACACATAGATGCTACATCTAGTTTCTTTACAGAATTCTCTATATTCATAACACTCTCTATCGTCCTCAGGCCATTATTAAAATTCACAGCTAATGCCTTTAATCCATAGACCTTTCTGCATATATAAAGGGTGTAAGTACTATCTTTACCCCCACTAAAGGGAACTAAACAATCATATCTCTTCCCCTGTTTTTTAGCCCAACTAAATATATTCTTTAACCTTTCTCTTAGCTCTTCAAAATCTCTATTTGCCCATTTTTTTTCATATTCCAGACACTTATTACAAACCCCTTCTTCATTAAAAATTATATCAGGATAAGTTTCTGGTAATATACATCTCGTGCATCGTCTCATTGCTACCTCCTTGAGATTTTTTAAATAATCTATTATTTTATTTTGTCTTTTTCTCTGTGAACTCTGTGTCCTCTTCTTGTCTTCTAAAAAATTCCTGCCAATCTAGCTGCAAATAAGGCCTCTGAAAATCTCCCTGATATATTTATAGAACAATTGTCAATAACTAAAATCCTTCTCAGTTCATAAGGGTTTACATTTTTATTACTCCCCCGGATTAGAGTTACTGCACATAAATATTCATTTTCCTTTACAATATCAATAATCTCTTTATTAATATCTTCACTTGAACCATTTGGATAAGAAAAAAAACTTATCTTCTCCCCAAGCCTCCTCTCAAGAGCCTTTTTTGATTCGCTAATCTCATATCTCGCATCTTCTAATGGGACTTTGGTCAGGATACTGTGGGTATTTGTATGGGCGCCGAAAGAGATGTTGTTCTTTTTCATAATCTCTATCATATCCCAATTTAACATATTACCATCTATAGGCAACCTCCTCTTTTGGTTGTTAGATAAAGATTGAAGATAATCTATTACTCTCTCCCTCTCTTTTTTATTAAATCTCTTTATACCTCTTATAATGTTAAACAAGGTCCTTTTAAATTGAAAAAAATCGTCTAAATAATACCTCCCTAGCCCAAAGTCTCTCATATCCAGATATTCTTCTGAACATCTGGAAGTAGCCTCAATAACCTCTTCTACCCATAACTTTTTATCAGTATTTATGAAATCTGCGGCCAAAAAGATTGTAGCTGGTAATTTGTACTTCTTTAATATAGGAAAGGCGTACCTATAATTGTCTTCATAACCATCATCGAAGGTTATTACCACTGACCTTAACGGGACTTTCATCTTCTTTCTCAAGTATTCAGCTGCCTGCTCAAGACTAATCACGTTGTAATTAGCCTTTAAAAACCTCATCTGCCTCTCAAAATTCAAGGTAGATACAGCTAATCCTAAGTCAAAAATATCAATATCGTTGACCTTATGGTAAGCTAATATCTTTATCCCGCCATAATGTTTATTTTTTTCAATAAGATAAATAATCCCAGCGTAATATAAAGATCTACTCACAGTTAATTCAATAGCCTTACTTATTGTATTTCTGACAGATGCGTAAAGATACCCCATAGTCCTCTTAGCCTTCTTTATATATAGCAATTGATTATATAACGTCTGGTGTTTTTCAATCATCTCATCTATTGAAAAAAGCCTCTTAACCTTATCCCTTCCATTTTTCCCCATTCTCCTGCCTATTTGAGGATTTTCTAGTAACTTAATTATCCCTTCTGCTAGTTTTTTTTCATCTGCTGGTGGGACAATGAATCCTGTAATACGATCATCTACTGCCTCTGGATTTCCACCTACATTTGTTGTTATGACAGGTAAACCCGCAGCCATTGATTCAATAACTGTATTCGAAAATCCTTCACTTAGCGACGACAAGACAGATATATCCATATTTAATAGTATGTTAGGGATATTCTGCTGATGTCCTACATATATTATCCTATCCTTAATACCTAACTTTTCTGCCTGTCTCATCAATATTTCAAAAGAACAGGTAGGTTCGTTATGGTCACAACCTACTAATAAAAATTTTACCTTGGAAAACTCTTTTAGGACTAATGAGGCTGCCTCAACAAAATATTTATGCCCTTTAATAGATTTAATCCCTGCGACCATACCCACGATTATTTCTTGGTTCTTGGTTCTTAATTTTTGGTTAAAGGCTGGGTGTAAAGATATACTTTCCTTGGATAATCTATCAAATTCAGTTAAATCTAATCCATTATAGATAGTCAGGATATCTCTAGAAGGTACCTTTTCCCTCTCAATAACCTTTGCCTTAACTGCCTCAGAGACGGTGATAATTTTGTCAAAATATCTATCAATTAACCTATAAATATATATCTGTCGATTACTTAACTTAAACCCCATATCCCTCCTATTAGAAATAATAGGTATCCTACAAAATTTAGCCACTACCATCCCTAAAAGATCAGAAGCTTCATGATAAGTGACTACTAACTCTATCTTTTCTCTTCGAACAAGTCTTAATACCCTAATAAATTGTCTAAAACCATGAGGGGTGTAGAGTTTTTGAATATTTAAGTTATAAACCGGGCAACCTTCTGCTTCTAATCTTGCCTTAAGAGGACCGCATCTTAAACCGCAGACAATGGGCTTTTCCCCTCTTTTTAATAGACCTTTGGCGAGGGTATATAAATTTTTCTCTGAACCGTACGCCTCATTAAAGACATCGGTAATAAATAGGATATTCATTTGTAAATATGCCTCTTCTGTGGCAATCTTTTAAAAAAATGTAATCTGTCAAAAGAAACTTGTAACGGCTATAAAATAAAAAAACTATTTTATAGCCGTTACAAGTTTCTTGCTCCAAAACAAGAACCTTAATTTATTAAAGCAACGATAAGGCTTAAATCCTACAGATTCAATAGCCCGTCTGGATACATGGTTATCATGTTCAGCGCTTATATATATATCTTTTACCCCCAGATTAAAACCATCTGAGATCATTTTCCTTAAATTTCTTTTATAAAAACCTCTTCCTCTAAAGGCTGGTTCAGTATAAAAATCGTATAAAATGATACTGTTTACTGGTGAATTAAAGGACATATTTATACAACTGAGCGTATGTCTCCTCCCTCCTTTTGTCATCCAACCATAATGAACTAATATCCCATCATCACAAATAGAATATAATATATCACCCAGTCCAAATCTCTTTTTGGCTTCTAAGATAAAGGCTTCTCTTGGATGCCATGGATTAGAACCAGTATATCTAAGGATATCATCATATCTTTGAACATTTATGTTAGGAGAAAAGACTCGCTCCTGGGCCCTGCTTAGTCCTTCGTTAAATCCTCTGTCCTCTCCTTCCTGGCTGTATGTCTCGTCTAAAAATAAACGATATTGATAAACCACATGTTTTGAATAGATCATTCTAATAATTCTTTTCAGAACCTTTTTAAAGGTCACCCTCTTCGCGGTTCTTAATAATTCTCTATATTTAGCATTAACCTCTTCCATCTCACTTTCACTCAAAAGATAGAAGCTGAGAAGATAAGAAGATAAGGAGCTGAGATACTGATAAAAATAACCAGCAAGCCCATATAAAATCACGATAAAATATAATAATCCCTTATTCTCTTTTTCTCCTCTCATCTTCTTGTCCTCTCGTCCTCTCAGCTTCTATCTTTTCTATCTCTGTTAATTTTATAGCAACTACCGATTCTCTAATTTTTAAATTCATTTCTCTCTCTTCGAGGTCTTTTTGCCATTGATTTTGTTTACAAAACAGGTCATGAAGATTATTTATCCTTTCATAAATCTTTCCCAGTATCTCAGTAGTAAATGCATTCCCATTCTTACTCAAACTCCCACTAACAACCTGATTCTCCTTAATGCCGCCTTCGTCTCCTTTGTTTTTATGAAGATCAAATTCAAGCTCAGCGATAGATTCTTCTATTAAAAAATAATCAATAATCCTAATCTCCTCGGCATAACCTGCTAGCAAGGCTGTATCACAGATAGTATTAATTAAGCGAGGGATACCACCTGAATATTTATAAATTGCCTTTAGCGCTTTATCTGTAAATATATTTTCTTTATTAAGGCCGGCTGCCTTTAGTCTGTATGAGACATATTTTTTAGTCTCTCCAATATCTAATGGAGTAATATGAAATCGTACAGATATCCTTTGTTTAAGCTGTTTTAAGACTGAGGAATTTAAT
Organism: bacterium; assembly: GCA_043802115.1. Lineage (GTDB taxonomy): Bacteria > SZUA-182 > SZUA-182 > JAZDLJ01 > JAZDLJ01 > JAZDLJ01. The sequence continues at coordinate 5,864 of JAZDLJ010000268.1, forward strand.
CTCTCTAATAATTCAGGCTGACCAACAAGGATTATCTGAACTAATTTATATTTATTTGTCTCTAAATTAGAAAGTAGACGTATCTCTTCCAAGGTAGATATCTTCAATAATTGAGCCTCATCAAATATCAAAATGACATGTTGCCCTTGATTATGTTTTTTTAAAAAAATGTTGTGGGAGAGATTAATCAGGTCTGCCTTTGAACCATTTTGTCCATTAATTATTGACTGTTGTCCATTATTAAAAATTGAGGGGGAAAGTTCATTTAATATTTCCTTTAATATCTGTTTTGAAGATTGGGTTGGATTAAGGATATTTATAACTGAGGCGTTTTCTTCCATTTGAGTTAGCAACGTTCTTATCAAGGTAGTCTTTCCTGAACCAACCTCACCACTAATAACAATAAAGCCCTTGCGTTCTTTTATCCCATATTTAAGGTAAGACATTGCCCTTTTATGGACAGAACTCATACAAAAAAATTGAGGATCAGGACTTAGAGTAAAAGGTTTCTCGTTAAAACCGTAAAATATTTCATACATAATAACTACCTTTTATCACTTATACTGATACCCGTAATTTGCGGTCATCTTTTTACAACTATTAATAACTATCCCAAGGATATTCTCTTTGTTTTCTATTTTCTCAATAGCCTCATTTATTTGTTCACGTGGTGTAGACTGAGCCCTTGCAACCAGGATTACACCATCTACCAATGCTGAAAGAATTATCGAATCCGAGACTGGGAACAACGGAGGAGAATCTATTATAATGTAACGATTTTCATACCTGCATCTTACCTCTTTTAGTAAATTAGCCATCTTCTCTGAACCAATAAGTTCTGATGGATTTTCAGGAATTCTCTCAGGAATAAGAATATTTAATTTAGAAATGGAAGTTTTTAAGATGAAATCTCCCAGTTCCCCATTAGTTGTCAGATATTGAATAATCCCCCTATCAACTTTGTTCATTCCAAGTAACCGGGAAAGAGTTGGGTTTCTGAAATCTGCATCAATAAGCAAAACTGTTTCTTGTAAGCCTCTTACTATTGATATCGCGAGATTTAAGGCTGTTAAAGTCTTTCCTTCTCCATGCATAGCGCTAGAAATAAGAAAGACCCTTTTAAGATCGTCTTTACCTGCCTTTAAAATAAATGTCCTTACTACACGATATTGTTCTGCTGCAACTGAAGTTGGCTCTAATAAAGAAACAATATGTTTATCAAAGGCATCTATCTCTGTAGGTTCTTCCCAAACTTGTGTCTCAAATTTTTCTCTACCAGTTTCCATTACCAAACCAGCCCTTCTTTCACCTACGGATTTTCTTAATGCCTTTTCTATAAAGTTCATTTTTCACCTCGTTTTTTAAGGTTAGTTCATCATTTTATAAAAGTAAGGATAGTACTCCTCCCGGTGAACGGCAGGCCGTTCGGATGAGCGAGATTGGCGATTTCACTGACATAATGTGACAGCGAGGTCAATTTCGCCAGGTTTTCCGGTGGAACGCACTGATAACCGGCTTTCAATTGCAGATTCGGAATGATCGAACAAAGATCGGCATTGCCGGTGCGTTCGCCGTAACCATTGATCGTGCCCTGCACCAGCACACAGCCGGCCTCGACGGCCGCCAGGCTGTTCGCCACGGCCAGTCCGCCGTCATTATGTGCGTGAATACCAAGCGGCGTCGTGATCACGCGGCGTACTTCCGTAATGATCCGGGAGATTTCCGACGGCAGAGTGCCGCCGTTGGTGTCACACAACGAAATCAGATCGGCGCCGGCGGATTGCGCGGCCTGTAAGGTTTGCAGGGCATATTCAGCGTTGTCTTTGAATCCGTCGAAGAAATGCTCGGCGTCGTAGATCATCTCTTTGCCCTTGCTTTTCAGATAAGATATGCTCTCGCCGATCAGCGCGAGGTTTTCTTCCGGCGTA
>JAZDLJ010000287.1:0-6062 GCA_043802115.1 bacterium
CGCATAGGTCTACAAGTCTTGACCTGAATTAGCAAGCATGAAAATTAAGAGTAAAAGCAGTTTGTTTTCTTAAATAAAAATAATTAGATACCTTAATTATCAATTTTCCATTATCAATTATTAATTAATTATAATAACCAAGTCAAGACTTGTAGACCTATGCGGAATTAATTAATATAAGTATATCCAAGTGCTTGTCTTTTAACAAGGAGAAAATTTATCTTTGTCACAACTGATAATAAAAACGAGGCATTAAGTTAGTTTTTTAATCATACAGGTCGAATATTTTTGTAAAGTCAAAGCTGGAATCTGGCCAGAATCTGGTCTTGAAATTTTGGTAAAAATAAGTAGAAATTAGCTTGTTTTTATGATACGGTATTTTGGCTTTGATCCTTCATACGATGACAGTGCCGATGATATGAAAGGACATACTTTCAGCGCACATTGGATAAATCTGCTCAACAACGAGCTTATAGAGGCAGTAGGCGGGATAGATGCCATTGAGAATGTCTTGCCCAATGCTGATATCCGCAAGCTCAATAATGGAGTATTCATTCGTGGAGCCAAGCTGCCACCAATTGGAGATATCAACCGGGGGGCAAATGATATTGGTTGTCTGCCTGATGTGGCCCGTCTGCTTCAGCCAACCCGCATTGAACTCAGCGGTTTCGGTTCCCCTGACTTCGATCCCATGCCCTGGTTGGCTCGTTATGACGAGATGACCTCTCGATAATGGAATAATGATAGCTTATGATTCGACGTCCTTTTTCCGTCCAATATCACTCAAGTGCCACGTCTGGAAATTTAGAGATCAAGATAGTATTCCGGGAACCCTTGCCGGTTGATGAGAAACGAATCGCCCAGTTACGCTCCCCTCTTGAGTATTTTCAGAAAGTTGCTACCCTCGGTGGAATGGCGGGTGAAAATATCCCGCCAACGGATTCGGGTTTGGAACTGGTTGAGCATGGGCAAAATGGAATATCCGAGCTGTACTGGAAGGCAGAGGACTTAGTCTTCCCTGAAAATGAAGAAGAGGTAGTCAAATTTGTAAACGAGGCAGGTAAAGGAAAGCAGGCAATAACTATATCTGGGGCAAGGACAGGGATTGTAGGTGGTGCAATACCATATTCTGGGGCTATTCTTTCTACTGAAAAGATGAAAAAGATTATAAATATTAGGAAGGATGCTCATTTAGAACAGTGGTATATTAGAGTTCAACCTGGTTTAACCCTACGTGAATTAAATCAAATAATAAAAAATAAAAGAGAAATAAAGTTAGATATTCCTGGGTGGCAGGCTTTTCAGAGAGATGACCAAATTTTTTTTTATCCTCCTGACCCTACTGAGGATACAGCCTCATTAGGAGGAACAGTGGCTACAAATGCCTCTGGGGCTAGATCCTACAGATACGGTTCAACAAGAAAGTATACGAATGGATTAAGGGTGGTCTTGGCTAATGGAGAAGTGATATCTTTAAGGCGAGGGCCTCTAAAAACAAACAGACCTGGTAGTTTCAAAATAACCTCTGAAACTGGCTACGAGATAGAGATTAAAATTCCTGGTTATGTAATGCCAAAGGTAAAACATACTGCTGGATATTATGTCTCAGATGAATTCGACCTTATAGATCTATTTATAGGTTCAGAAGGCACCCTAGGTATCTTTACGGAAATAGAGTTAACGTTGCTCCCTGCCCCCCCCCAAATGTTTTAAATACTATATCCTTTTTTCAAGCTGATAAAGATGCCCTAACTTTTATTGGGTATTTAAAAAAGCTTCGCGAAAAAGTAGATATCCTGGCCATGGAATACTTTGATACTAATTCATTAAGAATATTAAGGGAGAAAAAAAAAGAGAATAACAGTATAGCTGAAACACCACCCTCTGCAACAACCGCCTTACTAGTAGAAGTGGCCTATAATAATGAAGAAGAATTAGAGCAGATATATGAAAAGATTAGTGAAGGATTGACAAGGTGCAATTCTTCTATAGATGAAACCTGGGGGGCGTTTGATGAAAAAGAGGCGGTAAAGATAAAAGAATTTAGACATGCCTTACCAGAGGCTATTAATGAGATTATAAGACGGTGTCAGATTAATGATGAAAGGATACATAAAGTTAGTACTGATATGGCTGTTCCAGAGGATTCTCTAGTAAAAATGTTAAGTTTTTATAATGATAATTTAAAAAAGGAGCAGTTAAGATATGCCATCTTTGGCCACATCGGGGATAACCATTTACATGTTAATATACTCCCTAACACTTTCAGTGAAATGGAAAAGGCTAAAAGTGTCTACTTACAATTCGTTAAAAAAACAGTAGAACTTGGGGGGACTATCTCAGCAGAACATGGGATTGGTAAAATTAAGGCTGCTTATTTAAATTTACTTTACACCGACAAGGACATTGAAGAGATGAGGACGATAAAAAGAGGACTTGATCCTTACTGGCTTTTAGGAAGAGGACCTTTGCTCACTTCCCCAATATAATCTCCATAAACCGTCTAAAACCGCCTCCACTCTTACATCCCTTAACTGACCCTGGCACTTGATTTTGATCATCTGACTTATTTAAAAAAGTTTCAGCTAATTTTTCAAGACATCTGGAAGATTTTATATTAGGTAAAACCTCTAAGACTAAACGTCTTTCCGTCTCTGATTTCCTAAAAGATTCTTTATCATACAAAATCCCACCTAGATAGTCGATGTCTAAATAAAATTTTTCTTCTTTCGAATTAACCTTTTTTTTAATCGTGGTTTCAATTCTTTCGAAGACTTCATCCCCTTGTTTAGGGTTTTCTATCTGATTTATTATAAATTTTGGACTATACGTTTTTTTTATAACATAATCTTCTAGTTTACCTTCCAGCCGTTCTTCTAATTCTTTAAATCTATAAAAACTGGCCTTTGAGCAGGCATAACCACTAATTATATCCTGAGGGGTGGTAATAATTATGGTTTCATCTGCGGCTAGGGCAAAATCTAATACGCTGGAATTAATACCAGCTCCGAGATCGAAGATAGTAAAGTCATAATAACTACTAATTGTTTTAAAATTGCTGATAAATTTTGTCTTTTGAGCATAAGTAAGATTAGCAAGCTTTAACTCACCAGAAACGCCACCTATAAAATCAAAGCCATACCTAGTTGACACTATTACATCACTGATAGTCTTTGATTTAAATAAAAAGTGAGAGAGATTAAACTCAGGATAGATGCCTGTCTTATTTGATAGATCAGCATTTCCAAAATCAGAATCTATTAATAAAACTTTTTTACCTTTTTTAACCAGAGAGTAAGCCAGGTTAGCTGAAATATGGGTTTTCCCAACCCCTCCTTTATTAGAAATAATCCCTAATGAGATAGATTCTGGTTTATTATCCCTTGTCAAATCATTATCAAATCTAGGTTCATGAATTGTGGTCACGGATTTCTCTATGCCTATGTTGCTAATTTTTTGAGGATTGAGAAGGATGTCACTATAATAATGATCTATAGCTCCTTTTATTTTTTCCATAGGGGCATAGGCTGGCAGGATATTATAACCTGTAAAAAATTTTAAGGAGTCAACAATCCTCTGATTAGTAGGTTCGCTTAAAGCTACCAGAAGTTTTCCATTTACCAACTTGACAGGGATGCAGTTGTAATTTTTGGCAAATACCTTTTTAAGCAAAGAGATAATTTCGGGGGAGGGCTTTACATTATCAAGGTCAATAGAAGGGATATCATTTTTATACTCATTATGGATAGTTTTTGTTTGTGAATAGGCTATGAAGGTATCTTTTTTTTCTGATTGAGTTAAGGGCATATTAAAGATAACCTCTTGATTGTTCTTTAAATATTTTGCTAAGACGGGAAAAGATACATAATATATAATAAACTTATCTCAGGTCTAAGTCAATAATGGATTAGGCATCTTTCCAAAATAAATACTGTATTCTCTAGGTATCCAGAGTCAAAAAAAGACAAAAAAACGCTGGAGTGAGTTTTTTAGTAGGCTTTTTGTCTTCTTAAACCCTGCAAAATTACTTTGGAAAGATATCTATTACATAAACGGCTTAGATTTTTCAGAAAGAGATTCCTGAACCTCCTTGATGTATCTTTTAATATCTTCGGCATCTATAATTTTTTTCTTTATCAAATAATCAACCAGGAAGTTAAAACTATCTATAGCCGTAGCTCCTATAGATAATGCCCTGTTCATATCTTCTTGAATTTTATCATTAGCCCATTCAAATCGTTCTTTGGTTACATATATATCATCTTTAAATTGTTCTTTTCCAAAAATTTCTTTTTTTTTGTTATTTTTTTTTTGGATCACCTTTTTTTTTCTTGTACTTAGAAAAATCAATGGTTTTATTATCATTGTTATTTTTTTCATTTGCCATTTGTTTCTCCTGAAAATTTTATGAGGACTACTCTCAGCTCTTCTGATTACACATAAGTAGTTTAGTGGAAACCAAGAAGATTTACAAGGAAATAATTAAGATACCAGGCACAACGTTACACGGCACAGAAGTTACTACTCTGATCTTGAAAATTTTGACAATCAGACACTGTTGTTATATTATACCTTTGACACCCTCCATCCCTCAGTTTACACTTAATGAAAAAATTACTATATATTACCCTAGGACTGATTGTTTTTAATATATTTAGTTGTAGCTATTATACAAACCGATACCTTACCTATACTTCTGCTAATCGTAAAATTAATAGACATGTTCTAAAAAATAAACTAATTTTCATTACCGAGGATTATGCTCAGGCTAATAATATTTGCCTGCAGCTTTGGGTAAAGATAGGAGATTGTAACAGATCAGAGGAGTTAGGAGTTGCTCATCTATTGGAACATCTTCTTTTTGATGATATCAAAAAAGAATGGATAGAAGAATTCGGAGAAGAGCCAGGTTCTTTTAATTCAAAAATTGATGCCTTTACCTCAAGAGATTTTACTTATTATGAGATTAGTACCCCTCGTAGATATTTAATAAAGTCGTTAGATATATTGTCTAAAAGTTTTACTAACCTCTCTATTACTGAGAATAACGTAATCCTTGAAAAAAAACATGTTATAAAAGAACTTGAAATAAGAAATAGCGATCCTTTTGCCTTGTTGTGGAAAAATTTTGCAGAGGTTTTTTTTGATAGACAACCATATTATGCTAAAGATATAATAGGTAACAACAGAGATGATGTTTTAAATATTTCTTTAGAAAATCTTAGACAATACTATAAGGACTACTACACCTCTAATAATGTTATTCTGACGGTAATCGGAGATAATTTAACTGAATATAGGATTATAGAGCAAATTCAACAAAAATTTGGAGGAATAGCATCAGGAAATATAAACGATAGGGGTATTCAAAAATTTCAAATTCAAACTGGGCGTAAAGAAAAAACAACAAGCTCCTCTTTTGAGAATATTTATTTTGCAATAGGATGGGACATTACTGGTATCGACAATAACGATGTCTACGCCCTGGAAGTAGTTATCCCCTTTATCACAAAAAATGGCGTTCAGGGTGGTTATCTATACCACAGGCAGGGAGGAACTATTGCTTTTTACAGTGAGACAGGTGATAATTATTCATCAGGTGAAAGGCTAGAGAAAAACATCCTCGATAATTTAAAAAATTTGCTTGAAAAAGATATTTCTCAACAAGAATTACAAAAGGCAAAGGATGTACTTCTTGATAACTATAATGATAATCATAAGACCGCTTCAGGTCGAGCCTATGCCTTAAGTCTTGCAGAATGTATAGGGGACATAACTTATGATATAGAATATATTAGCAGGATTAAAAGGGTTATGACAAATGATCTAAAAAGGGGCATCGCTAAGTATCTAAAAGATGATAATTATACAGTAGTAATACTAAAACCAATAGAAAAATGATGAAATCAGACTGTATATTCATTAGACATCTTTCCAAAATAATCCTGTGGGTGAGAAGACAAAAATCTTTGCTTCGTTCGTTGGAGTAGTCTTTTTGAATTTTCTAAGCTTGCTTCCCTAAATTGCCTAACTCGCTTCGCTCAAACAAAGGCAATTTTACG
>JAZDLJ010000300.1:0-2578 GCA_043802115.1 bacterium
CTTGTTGGATCAATAGCAATATCTACAACAGTGGAAGAAGAACCAAATTCCTTCTTCATTTTTATCCAAGACTCACCTCCATTGGTAGTCCTATAAATAGCTCCACTGTTCGTTGAACTACTAAAAGGTTCGCATGTCCCTACATAAACGATATCAGAATTAGTAGGATCAATGGCCAAAGATTTACATTTTCGACCATCATCATCTTTTCCTTCACAACCTTCGCATCCCAGTTGCATGTTATTGACAAACTCCCAGGTCTTCCCACCATCTTCACTTTTTTGTAGATAACTATCATAAGCTACCCAGATAATGTTATTATTAGATTGAGCGACCTTTACGACATTTACTGCATGATTTTTAAAGGTATCTTCCCCATTACCTAAATTCTTTGTCTTTACAGATTCCCAGTTTTTTCCTTCATCCGTACTTTTATAAAGGCCATCTCCCATATAGCTGGCAGCAAATAACGTCATCTTATTTGAATCAGGGTCAACAGAAATAGCAATATCATTTATTTGCCCCCCATAGATACCAAGATTCAGACTGGCAGCATTTTTTTCAGCCTCTTTCGCCTCAGAAAAAGATGATAAGCTGCCTAATCCAAAAACAAAAAATAGGAGGATAATAAATTTAAATATTAATATCTTGTAAAAAAATTTAATCACTCTTTCCAACCCCCTTTTATAAAAAATGAGCATGTGAAAATTAAAGTACTGCTCGCCAAATAGCCATAAAAAATTAGATAGTCCTTCCCTAAGTACTAATATAAAAATACCTAGGGAATAAACTATCTCTGCTTAAGCTAAACTTATTCAGAATACTTGATCTCCGTTACCTTACAGACAGAATCAACGTTAAAAGATCCTATTGTTGTTGAGGATATGTAAAGTATAAACTTATTTATCTTTATTGGTAATGAAGATATGTCTATCTCACCCCACTGAGACCTTAACCTATCAGAGTCGTAAAAAGTTTTTCTTACGATATTTACTTTACCCTCAGTATAAACTTCAACTTTTATATTACCATTTTTTGTGCTATCGTCATCAAGTTTAACGCGAAAAGCTTTTATGTTTTTCCCTAATGGACTACTAAATAACTTCTTATCATCTTTATTAAAAGTAGAAATAGTTTCCCATACGTCAGTTGTTGCTGACGCAGTTGTTACCATTAAATTTGGTATTGCATTCATTAACCAAGGATACCTGCTAAGAGTAGCAGAAGAAATGTAAAGAGGGCCAGACGGCATTGTAAAAGTTGGAGTTACCATAGTCGAAGAATTAAAGAATACACTACTCATAGATTGCGGTAGCTCTCCAGTAGCCAAACCACAATATTGAACTACACTCGCATTTACTGCTGAATTTTCACTCACTTCAGATAAAGGTACAATTCTACCCCTTACCGCTGGTGAATTATAACAAAAAGCGCTGGTAGTATAAACAGGCACCATTCCAACTCCGGGAGCAAAAGCCATCATAGGGTATCCCATACTCGAAGCCATCATCTGTGCACTCACCCTCCCCCCCACTCCCATCATCAATCCTACAGCAACCAACCCAACCATCAACATTTTAACAATAGAACCTTTCCAATTTAAATTACCAGTATTATTATTTATAATATTATTATTACTCTTCATATTACTACCTCCACTTTTTGGAATGATGAATTCATCCTTCTACCTTCATCATTAATCCTCAAATTCTCATTCCTCTTTTTTGTTATTTACCTAAACAACCTACATTTACTACCCTGTTAACAGACGCAATAACATAAACAATTAAGTAACAACAAGAACAAAATGTAAAATAAAACTACTTTCTACCCTTTTTTTTCTGATTTTTACAAAATCGATCATTATCACCTCCCGTTTTTTTGGGAATGATGAATGGAAAAAAAATCATTACATCTCGTCTTCACTCAACTTCCCGTTTTCTAATCTTCTATCCTTTTACCCACCTTCTCAACCCAAATCCTTTCTTTTTCTATCTGTTACACCAATTTTAGGGATGAGAACAAAACAAATTATCCCAAATTAGTAATAACTTGCCCCACCCTTTTTAAAAAAAATTGTCACCGAGGAAAAAAAAGTAGAATAACAGGTTATTTTAAAATCTCTGTAAACTCTTTGTCCTCTGTGATTAATGTATTATTCCCTTCAAGTTTTTCTGTTCCATTAAGGCTAAACATAAGTATTCTTCCCTTTAGTTCAAGGTAAAAATACTCTAAAAAAAGCCACTAGAAGGCTTTTCAATAACATTCTTCCATGAAAAATCTAGCCTTAATTATATATCTGACTTACCTTTACCTACTATATATCAATAAATCAATAGAAAGCAAGCTTTTTCTTTTTTTTTAGACCTATTTATTAACAATTTTCATTAATTAATCAAAAAAAGGTATCCTCATCAAATTTCATGGTAACTAAATTAAGTTAGAATTTAAGGCATCCTTCATTTACTAGTTTACACTTTTAGGGCGTATTCTTTAGAAAGCAAAAAAAACAAAAACCTTTTAGACACGGATTAAAACCTTTTAATTAGTGTTAGTTAGATATAATACTTAATGTTTA
>JAZDLJ010000318.1:0-3933 GCA_043802115.1 bacterium
GTAAATTTTCTTAGTGCAGCTTCCCGTAAAATTGCCTCTGTTTGAGCGAAGCGAGTTAGGCAATTTAGGGAAGCAAGCTTAGAAAATTCAAAAAGACTACTCCAACGAACGAAGCAAAGATTTTTGTCTTCTCACCCGTAAAATTATTTTGGAAAGATGTCTATTGGAGCTCCCTCTTGACTAGTACATACAAACAATGTACAATTTAGATATGAAATATGAATGGAATCCAGAAAAAAATGAATGGTTAAAAAAAGAAAGAACGATATCTTTTGAACAGATTATTTTTCATTTATCGCAGGGTGATGTCTGGAAAATTGCAGATCATCCAGACCAAGAAAGATATCCTGGTCAGAAAATATACTTTGTTATCGTTGAAGGGTATATTTATCTAGTTCCGTATATTATAGAGAAAGAATATATCTTTTTAAAAACCATTATCCCAAGCAGAAAAGCAACCAAATTTTATAAAAAAGAACAGGAGAATTAAGATGAAATACGATAGAGAAGAAAAAGATATCCTGGATGCTTATGAAACTGAAAAAATAAAGCTTTCTAAACCATCAAATAAAGAAATAGAATTCATCAAAAAAACAGCAGATAATACATTTAAAAAAGATAGACGAATCACTATACGACTTTATGATCATGATTTTAAAGGCATCCAGAAAAAAGCTATGGAAATGGGAATCCCTTACCAAACACTCATCTCTGCCATAATCCATAGATACATTGAAGGAGAATTAACCGCAAAAACAGGATAAGAGATATGCAACCTACCAATATCATCGAAGTAAAAAATCTATCAAAAAAATATTCTAATCTTGCAGCTGTAGACGATATCTCCTTTGAGGTAAAACGTGGTGAGATATTTGGTTTTTTAGGACCAAATGGGGCTGGAAAAACTACTACTGTAAGGATATTAGTTGGGTTATGCACTCCTGATTCAGGCACTATAACTATCTGTGGTCTTGAGAGAGATAAAAATTTAACGAGAATCAAGGAACGGATAGGTGTGGTTCCCGATTCATCAAATCTATATAGCGAACTCTCTGGTTTTGAGAATCTCCTTTTTATGGCTCAACTATATAGGGTTGAAAAAAAGAAGCGGATAAATAGAGTTATTGAACTTTTAAGACAGTTCGACCTTTATGAGAGGAAGGATGATTCTTTTGGAACCTATTCAAATGGGATGAGGCGGAGATTGACAATTGCTGCTGCCTTGGTTCATGATCCAGATATATTATTCATGGATGAGCCTACCAGTGGTCTGGATGTGGTTAATTCCAGGATGCTCCAGGAGATAATCCTGGAGATCAATAAAAGGGGTAAGACCATTTTTTTAGTTACTCATAAGATTGAAGATGCTGATAAGCTTTGTCACAGAGTAGCTATAATTATTGATGGTAAGATTAAGATAATAGACACCCCCTTTAATTTAAAAGAAAGCTGTAAGGGACTTGACTTTCTGGAGGTAGTCTTTAATACAAGACCACATGGACTACGCAAACAATTTATTACCTTGGATTATATTGAAGATGTAATTATGGGAGAAATTGCTTCAGCAAGAATATTTACTAGTGAACTAGATCGAACATTGAGTGAGCTCGTGAAATTTAAAGAAGAAAATAAGCTTAAGATATTAAAAATAAAGACAGGGGCTGTCTCACTAGAGGATGCCTTTGTCAAGATTACTAGTATTGATCCTGAGTATTTAAGGGATGATATCTCAAGAGAGGGTAGACACGGGAGAAGAATGAAGGGGTGTTGTCTGAATAAAAGATAGCAAATGAGAAGACAAAAAGACAAGAGGCTAGGAAGACAAGAAGATGAGAGGAGATGAAACCGTGAATACAATCGGATACATTGTTTATAAGGACATCAGGACATATTATTGTAAACCCCCTATCCTGGGTTGGGGATTGCTGTTCCCAGCCACCTTTATCCTGGCCATTACCTTAAAGCACCCTGGAAATCCGCTTACCTTCCTTCCAGGTTTAATTGGGATGGTCGCCTTATTTGGGGCAACTACAATGGAGGTTATTGTCATAGCCTTTGAAAAAAGGCTAAATTCCTTTGAAAGATTGCTCTTAGCCCCTATCTCCATCTCTTCTCTAGTAATAGCCAAGATTCTCAGTGGGGTGCTCTTTTCGCTAACAGTCTCTCTTATAGCCCTTTTAGGTATGATCTTTTTCTTAAAGCTCCCAGTAAATTGTATAGTTACCCTGATCTTTGCCCTGTTTTTTTCCTCTCTTTGTTTTTCAAGCCTAGGGGCATTTATTGCCCTTATGGTTAAGGAGGTTTATGAGGCGCAGATTATTATAAATTTTTTGAGATTTCCTATGCTTTTTTTATGTGGGGTCTTCTTCCCTATCTCAAGTCTGCCTAGATTCCTCCAACCACTTTCTTATCTCTTACCACTAACATATGCTGTTGATCTATTGAAGATATCTACAACAAATATGAATTTTATGTTTAATGTAACAATTGATCTGGTTGTTTTGATATTTTTTACTATAGTATTGATTTTAGGTTCGATTCATAGTAGCATTAAAGGAATAAAGTAAGCTCAAACAGTTCCTCATTTCGTTTCGATTATTACTGACGGAATTCCATCAGTAGTTATAATATAATCAGGTTGATAAGGGATTACCAAATCCGTGGCTTAAACTCCCCATCATTCAAAAATCTCACACTATCCCCACTCTCAACAATTACAAATAACCCCCTTTTTGCAGCATATCTGTCCGCTTCTTCTTCAATTGCTATCCCTCCAATTGCCCCTATTACTTTTCTATCACTATACTCTGGGAAAAATGTCTTGAATCTTTCAAGCCTCTTTAAATGATCATTTACATATTCAAGCCTTAAGGTGCTCTTAGCTTCGACTAAGGTCACATATTCTCCATTAACCCCTAAGATATCTATCTCCATCTCTTCACCACCCTTACGTCTCCGTACTCGTTGAGCGATACCATCTACCTCTATTCCACGCTCTCTAAATAACCTTTCTGCTGCTGGAGCAATTAATCCCTCCACGAACCTACCCCATTTCCCTGTTAGGGCATCTACTGACCTCGTTGACCTTTCAACTGCCTTTTCCATTTCTTTAAACCTTATACTTAATTCCCTATCTGTCTCCTTAAACCTTTCATCCGTTTCCTTAAACCTTTCATCCGTCTCCTTAAACATTTTATCCGTTTCCTTAATTTTATTGTCTGTTTCCCTAAAAAGATCCCAAATTTCCTGAAAACCTCTTTCTACTTCGATACCTGTCATAATTTATGTCCTCCTGTTATGCGTGTTTAGTTTGATTAGTATAAGTATATCTAACTGTTTGTCTTTTAACAAGAGGGGAATTTCAGGGCAACCGCATTTTTACTCACTATAGATTTTCAGAAAAATAATTACAACATAATATAGAAGATGAGATTAGAACATTTTGTTGAGCGGTATAGGGAGATTTTTTGTAAATTTTCTTAGCAAAGCTTTCCGTTAAAAATTGCCATTGTTTGAGCGCAGCGAGTTTTGACAATTTAGGAAAGCGAGCTTAGAAAATTCAAAAAGGCTGCCCGTCAAGCGAAACAAAGATGTCCTAATCTTATCAAACAAATTGTAATTATTTTTCTGAAAATCTATAGGTGTAATTTTACGCTCTAAAAGAAATTAGAAATTACTTTATCCCTTAATCTCAAAACACCTGAACCCCTTGTTCCCAACTATATAAATAACATAACTTCTTATCTTAAAATAAGGAAACTGTTTTAGGATATCCTGTTCATACCCCTTAACCTGCTCCAACTCTTCCTTCCTTGCCTTTTTTAATCCTAAGATCTTCCATTTTTTCCCTTCAGTATTATTGAAATGCTTAAACTCTATTAAAAATTTCTGATGCTTATATTGGGTATGAAACTTTCCTAACATCTCCCAGTC
>JAZDLJ010000358.1:0-4511 GCA_043802115.1 bacterium
GGGCGGAAAGTCACAATTCGGCGGCCAGCGTTTGGGTGAAATGGAAGTTTGGGCTTTAGAAGCTTATGGGGCGGCTCACACTTTACAAGAAATGTTAACGATTAAATCAGATGATGTTTTAGGCCGATCTTCAGCTTATGAGTCAATCATTAAAGGAGAAAAAATAAAAGCACCTAACATTCCAGCGTCATTTAATGTGTTAATGGCTGAATTAAAAGCTTTAGGATTAAATGTCGAGCTAATTAAACAAGAAAACGAATCAATCGAAGATTAATTCGTATATTCAAATATTATTTATGGATTTTGACGCAATTAAATTAAAAATAGCCTCTCCAGAAGATATCTTAAAATGGTCTCATGGTGAGGTAATCAAACCGGAAACTATAAACTATCGAACTCAAAGAGCGGAAAAAGATGGTTTATTCTCAGAGCGAATTTTTGGACCAGTTAAAGATTGGGAGTGTTATTGTGGTAAGTATCGTCGAATTAGATACAAAGGAGTTGTTTGTGATAAGTGTGGTGTTGAGGTTACTCGTTCGATTGTTCGTCGTGAAAGAATGGGTCACATTCAACTAGCTGCCCCAGTTGCTCATATTTGGTTTTTAAGAAGTATTCCTTCAAAGATTGGATTGATATTAGATGTTCCACTATCAAAAATAGAGAAGGTTATTTATTACATCTCATATATAGTAACTAGCGTTAATGAAGACAATCGTAAACGCACCTTAGAGGAGATTGATAAGGAATTTACTACTAGAAAGAAGGCGATTAAAGAAAAAGTTGAAATAGCAGCTTTAAGAGATGCTGCTCATCAGGTAAAGCAACAGTTACAAGATCTAGAACTAGGCAAGATTCTAACAGAGAGCGAATTTCATAATTTAGCTCGACGTTTTGGTGATGTTTTCGATGCTGGTACGGGTGCCGAGGCAGTGAGAAAGATTTTTGAAAAACTTGATCTTAATAAAATAGTTGAAGAAGTTAAAAAAGAGCTAGCCTTAAAACCAGAGGCTAATAAGGAGATGAAATTGTTACGACGTCTAAAGCTTGTTAGCTCGATGGCTAATCATAATATGAGGCCAGAGTGGATGATTCTTACCTCTCTTCCAGTTTTACCACCAGATCTAAGACCAATGGTTGCTTTAGATGGAGGACGTTATGCTACTTCAGATCTTAATGATCTTTACAGAAGGGTTATCAATAGAAACAATCGTCTTAACAAGTTGATGGAATTGGGATCTCCAGAAATTATTCTTACTAACGAGAAGAGAATGCTTCAAGAGGCAGTCGATGCTCTAATCGATAACTCAGCTCGATTTACAACACAGCAACTTTCTAGTCAGCATCGACCATTACGATCACTAGCCGACATGCTTAAAGGTAAGCAGGGTCGTTTTCGTCAAAACCTTCTTGGAAAGAGAGTTGACTATTCAGGTCGGTCTGTAATTGTAGTTGGTCCTCAACTTAAAATGGATCAGTGTGCCTTACCTAAGAAGATGGCGCTAGAGATTTTCAAACCTTTTGTTATTCACAAAGTAATTGAACAAGGAATGGCTCATAATATCCGCAGTGCTAATCGTTTAATAGAGCAAGGATCTCCAAAAATTTGGGCTATTTTAGAAGAGGTAATATCTACTAGAAAGATTTTACTCAACCGCGCTCCAACTCTTCATCGACTTGGTGTTCAGGCATTCAAACCTCTGCTCATTGAGGATCTTGCCATTCGTATTCCACCTTTAGTATGTTCGGCTTTCAACGCTGATTTTGATGGAGATCAAATGGCTGTTCATTTACCACTTACTGACGAAGCTCAGAAAGAGGCTAGCGAGGTTATGCTTTCTAGCAAAAACTTACTTAAACCAGCCACCGGAGATCCAGTGTCAGTTCCGACACAAGATATAGTTTTAGGATGTTATTATCTTACTAATTTTAAAGAGGGGGCTTTGGGTAGTGGTGGTCATTATTCTAGTCAGCAAGAGGCTATTCTAGCGTTTGAAAATGATCGATTGGCTGTTAATGCGCCAATTAGGGTTCATGGAATTGATGAAGATACCAGTCTTGGGCGTATTTTGTTTAATGAAGTTCTTCCTGAGGAGTTAGAGTATATTAATGAAGTGTTCAACAAGAAAAATCTATCAAAAACAGTAGGGATTGTTATTAATAGGTTTGGAATAGATGTGGCTGCAATAGTTCTTGATGAAATAAAACGTCTTGGATTTGAACACGCAACTTATTCAGGAATATCTTGGGGAATGCTTGATTTAGTTGTTCCTAAAGAAAAGCCAGCAATTGTAGCTAAAGCTCAAAAAGAAGAGGTTTTAGTAAAGGCACAATTTAATGATGGTCTGTTAACAAATAACGAGCGTCGTAATCGAGTTATTGAAATCTGGACAAGAGCAAAAGGAGAAATTGAAAAAGTTATCAGTGGCGCAACTTTAGATCCACACAATCCAGTTTATTCAGTTATTGATTCTGGAGCTAGAGGATCATGGTCTCAGCCAGTTCAGATGATGGGAATGAAAGGTTTGGTGGCCAATCCTAAAGGTGAGGCTATTGAGTTGCCAATTAAGGCCTCTTATAAAGAAGGCTTCAGTGTTTTAGAGTATTTTATCTCAACTCACGGTGCTCGAAAAGGATCAACTGACACCGCTCTTAAAACAGCCTCTGCTGGTTATCTAGCCAGAAGGCTTGCTGATGTTTGTCAGGACATTGTTATTCGAGAAAAAGATTGTGGCACAAAAGAAAGTGTTGAAGTTTATAAGTCCGATGGAGATTCTATGGGGCGAAAATTAGGCGATCGTGTTTTTGGAAGAACTGTTGTAGAAGATGTTAAAGATGGAAATAAAATATTAGTTAAAGCGGGAAATGCTGTAGATAGAGAAACTTCTGAATTAATCAATGAAATTGAGAAAATTGATATTATTAGGATATATTCACCAATAACCTGCAAGGCTCTTTATGGTCTTTGTTCTAAATGTTATGGCTATGATCTTGGCAAAAACAAACCTATTGAAATAGGTGAAGCTGTTGGAGTCGTTGCGGCTCAATCTATTAGTGAGCCTGGTACTCAGCTTACAATGAGAACCTTCCATATTGGTGGTGTAGCTGGAACTGATATTACTCATGGTCTTCCCCGGGTTGAGGAGGTTTTTGAAACTAGAATTCCTAAAGGTAAGGCATTTTTAGCGGAAGAGGATGGTGTTATTGAGAGTATTGAGAGCAAAAGAATTGGAAATGTGGTCAGAATTAAATCTGAAAAAGAAACAAAGGCAAAAACAAAAACCGGAACTAAGACTAAGGAAAAAATATACGAATTCTCTATTCCACGTCACAATGACTTGTATTTCAAAGTTGGCGACAAGGTAAATAAAGGAGATCAGCTTTGTGAAGGACGACTTGATCTAAAAGAGCTATTTAAACTTAAAGGAAATCAGGTTGTACAACGTTATATTATTAACGAGGTGCAGCAAATTTATTCTTCAGAGGGTGCCTCTATGGATGATAAGCACATAGAAGTTGTTATCAGACAAATGTTTTCTAGAGTTAAGGTCAAAGATCCGGGTGATTCTAAATTTATTATTGGGGATGTTGTTGAAAAACCACATTTCTTAAATGCTAATCGTGAAGTCAAAAAATTAGGAGGAGAACCTGCTAAAGCTCAACAACTTCTAATGGGAATAACTAAAGTAGCTTTATCTACAGAAAGCTTTCTTTCAGCCGCTTCCTTTATTGAAACTGCCAAGGTTTTAATTAATGCTGCATCTGAAGGAAAAATAGATGTTCTCCGAGGATTAAAAGAAAACGTTATTATTGGTCGTCTAATTCCGGTAGGAACAGGCTTAAAAACAATAGAGAGAGAAGCTAAGGAGAAAAAATTTGCTGAGACTGAAAGTTCTAGTAAAGTAAAACTCGCCGTCGCCGAAAGCTCTGGCGTGGTAAAAGAAGATAAAAAATCTAAGGTTGACTCTAATTGAGTTATCTGGTAGCCTTTTGTGAAATGGAAGACGATACTAAAAAAGAATATGAATTAGTTGCCTTGGTAGATAATGAAACAACTGAGGTAGAATTGGATAAGTTTTTAGCTGACGACGAAAAAGCGGAAGTTTTTAATAAGATGCCTGCTAAATTGCTAAACTTAGCTTATCCAATCAAAAAACATAACTCAGCTACAATGTTAGTCTATCATTTTTATGCTTTACCAGAGAAGATTATTGAAATTAAAAAAGGACTAATTTTTCAACCTCATGTTCTAAGATCTCTTATAACAACTCCTATAATTAAAAATAATGATTCTAATCGGAATAGTTATAATAAGAAAAAGACCACTACTACCACTCCAATTATGAGTAGTAATGAGTTATTAGTTAAAACGCTAAAAAAATTAGAAGAATAGAAAAAAATGAATCCCGTTAGAAGTCTGAAATTTATAAATAAGATATTTATTATGAAAACAAAAATTATATTAATCAAGTCGCCAAGCACAAAGCAAAAAATAAATACTGATAATTTATTTT
>JAZDLJ010000371.1:0-3143 GCA_043802115.1 bacterium
TTCCCGTAAAATTGCCTCTGTTTGAGCGAAGCGAGTTAGGCAATTTAGGGAAGCAAGCTTAGAAAATTCAAAAAGACTACTCTACGAGTGAAGCAAATTTTGGAGGCACATCAACAAATAAGTCAAAATTAGAATTGCTGTCTTGGCCATACGAGTGGTTGAAAGCTTTGAACCCTGTTCAATGACGCAGGCCAGTACCATCCACATAGATAATTTGGCCTCACTGCTGTGGCCAAAGGCTTTACTGATCCCAAGCTGGTTCAATACCCATCCTGCTTCTACCAACAATCCTTACCTGATCGTAACCCTCTCCTGGATATCGAGTAAACTTCTTAGATTCCCTTTGTGCTTGAGCGCTAATTTGATGGCCTTAATTTCCTCATCAGAGCTAGCGATGGTCGTGTGATGAACTTTTCCTGCGGCTACCAATAAATCGCTGTCGAAGGCAGTCTAACTTGACCACACTAAAATCGGGAGCTCCCTTTTTTTTAATAATAAGTAGGATTTAGTGATTAAAATTTTATTAATTTGGGTATTTAATATTAGACATCTTTCCAAAATAAATATCATATTTACTAGGAGAGAAGATAAAAAATTTGCTCCGCTAACGAACGAAGCAAAGATTTTAGGCTTCTCTCCTACTTTAATAAAGATTATTTTGGAAAGATGTTTATTATACTACTCCAAGTTAGGTTTTTCTGAGGTATGCAGGTTAGTTTTGTAACTAGCTGTTTAGGCACAAAGCAAGGAATTAATATCTATGAGCTCTCGTTTAGGAGAAATGTTGGTTAAGGCCAACCTTATCACTCAAGAACAGTTAAATCATGCGCTTGAGGAGCAGAAAAAGACAGGAGGCAGGCTTGGTTATAATTTAATTAGATTAAATTATCTAAAGGAAGAAGACCTGACTGTCTTCTTAAGTAAACAGTATGGCGTAAGTAGTGTAAATCTTGCTAGTTTTACGATTGCAGAAAGTACTATTAAGCTGGTTCCGTTTGAGTTGGCCAAGAGGTATATGGTAATTCCATTAAATCGTATAGGTACCACTTTAACACTAGCAATGGCTGATCCTTCAAATATCTTTGCCTTAGATGATATTAAATTTATGACTGGGTACTGTGTAGAACCAGTGGTTGCCCCAGAGTCAGCAGTAAGGGAGGCGATTAAAAGATACTATGGAGGCGGAGGCGGAGGTGGAGGTGGAAGCGGAAGTGGAATTGGGGAAGAGCAAAAAGCCTTAGCCTCAATTGATGCTAAAGATTATACTTTCGATGATAATATATCTGAGGGTGAGCTAGATAACAGGTTTGAAGAAGAACCGTTAATTGATGTTGAGGATTTTGATTCTGTTGTAAAGGGTGCTATAGATAATATAGAGGTTGTAGAAGATGACCAGGAGGACAGGGGAATTACTGCCGAAGATGCCCCGATCGTTAAATTAGTAAATGGTGTCCTGATAAGGGCTATCAAGATGGGAGTCAGCGATATCCATATTGAACCGTATGAAAAGAATTTTAGGATAAGGTATCGTCTTGATGGTGTCTTGAGAAATGTTATGTCTTTACCGCTTAAAGTCAAGAATGCAATTGCTTCTCGTTTAAAAATTATGGCCAAATTAGATATTGCTGAGAGGAGGTTGCCTCAGGATGGTAGAATTAAATTGAAATTAGGAAAGACCAAAAATATGGACTATCGAGTCTCTGTCCTGCCTACTTTATTTGGAGAGAAGATTGTCTTACGCTTACTTGATAAAGCAAATCTCCAACTTGATATGACCAAGCTTGGCTTTGAATCAAAGGCCTTAAATGATTTTCAGGAGGCAATCCATAAACCGTATGGTATGGTTTTGGTTACTGGACCTACGGGTAGTGGTAAGACTACAACCTTATATTCAGCTTTAAGTCAATTAAATGATAATGAAACCAACCTAATGACTGCTGAGGACCCAGTAGAATTTAATCTAGCGGGGATAAATCAGGTACAGATTAAGGAACAGATCGGACTTACCTTTGCCGCTGCCCTTAGATCTTTTTTAAGACAGGATCCTGACATAATAATGGTTGGAGAGATTAGAGATTATGAGACAGCAGAGATAGCGGTAAAGGCAGCTTTAACAGGTCATCTGGTCTTAAGTACCCTGCATACTAATGATACAGCCCAGACTATTAATAGATTGCTTAATATGGGGGTAGAGGCATTTTTAGTAGCCTCTGCTGTGGTTTTAATCCTTGCGCAACGATTAGCCAGAAAGATATGCGATCAATGTAAAGAAGAGGTAGAGGTGCCAAAGGAGGCATTGCTTAAGCTAGGCTTTTTATCACAGGAGATTAAAGATTTAAAGGTCTATAAAGGACATGGTTGTATGAATTGTGCTAATACAGGATATAGAGGTAGGATTGCCTTATATGAGGTAATGACTCTTACTGAACAAGTAAAAGAGCTAGTCATAAAGGGAGGTACTGCTAATGAAATAAAGGAGGCAGCCCGTAAAGATGGAATGATGAGCCTGAGGGATAGTGGATTGCAAAAAGTCAAGGAAGGTGTAACGACTTTAGAAGAAGTTTTGAAGGTAACGTTTGGAGACTAGGGGTAACAGATATAAAGTAGTTTTTTTACTTTATATCTGTTACCCCTAGTGCCTTTTATTTTTTCATGTGCAAGTAAGGGATAAAGATTAAATAAATTAACACAAAATAAAAAAAACAAGGAAATAATAAATTAGCCACAGAGAACACAGAGTTCACAGAGATTTTTAAATAACCTGTTATTTTACTTTGTTTTTTCCTCTGTGTTCTCGGTGTCCTCTGTGGCAATCTTTTTTATTTTTTTAAAGGGTAGGGCAAGTTATTAGACATCTTTCCAAAATAATCTTGCGGGTGAGAAGACAAAAATCTTTACTTCGTTCGTTGGAGTAGTCTTTTTGAATTTTTTAAGCTTGCTTCCCTAAATTTTCTAACTCGCTTCGCTCAAACAGAGACAATTTTACGGTAAGCTGCACTAAGAAAATTTACAAAAAGCCTACTAATAACTCACTACAGCAAAATTGTTGTCTTCTTTTGCCTCTAGATGCTTAGAGAATATGGTATTTATTTTGGAAAGATATCTATTACTAATTTGGGTTAATTTATTTTGTTTCTATCCCT
>JAZDLJ010000374.1:0-2309 GCA_043802115.1 bacterium
GCCATTAAAGAGTTGGAGAAAGCTATTAAGTTAGTGACTAAAGATCCAATAATTGCTGAACATCTCGGTGATGCGTACCTTAAAAATAGTAAAAAAGATAGGGCATTGGCTATGTATGAAAAAGCCCTGAAGTTAGATCCAGATAAGAAATTACTGAAAGAGAAGATTAAGATGATAAAGGAAAATAAATGAAAGGGAATAGAGATAAATTTGAATCCTCAAAAGGTGGGTTTTTATACACCCCAAAATATCTTCAAGTTTAGTGTTCTTCTCATCTTTTCTGCCTCTATCTTGACTGGGTGTACCAGTCTGAGACATTCCATATCCCCAATTAAACCATTGATCTCTCCAGATGATATCCTAAAAAAGATAGTAATCAGAGAAGGGGAGATTAAGGATTTAAAAGGAATAGCAAAGGTAACAATAACGAATGCAGACAAAAATTATCATCTTAAAGAGGTTATTATTGTTCAAAAGCCATCATCATTGCGAATGGAGACACTGGGTTTCTTTGGCCAGCCATTGTTTTTTTTAACAGCAAAAGATAACCAGCTGTCCATCTTATCTCTCTCAGAGAATAAGTTTTATAAGGGTGAAGTTACCCCAGAGAATCTGTCTATTATATTTCCCCTGTATTTAAAATCAAAAGACCTGTTTTCTATACTGCTGGGTAGTACCCCGTTGATTGATTATGTCGATATGGACATTGGAATTGTTCAAGAAGAGAATCTCTACCTTGTGAGGTTTTTCCAGCAGGGAGGAATTACAAGGCAATTTATATGGATTGAGCCTCTAAATTTTTCTATAATGAAAAGCGAGATCTACGATTCGTCAGGAAATCTTATTCTTAAAGTTAAGTTCGACAACTATAAGACGATAAATGATCTCTTATTTCCTATGTCTACCACTATTTCATTGCCTTTAAGCTTAACTAAAATAGGGATTGATTACAGTGAGCTAGAAATAAATACTGGTATAAACCGGAATAGTTTCGATTTGGATGCTCCACCGGGTGTAACGATAGTCTATTTGGACTGAATAGATGAATAGTATTGGCTCCGTTTTAGAAGACGCTCTGAGAGAGCTGAAATATAACACAAAATTAAAAGAACACCTTGTCTTGGAAGTTTGGGATGAGGTAGTCGGAGAATATATTGCAAAACAGACTCAACCAGAGAGCATCAGGGATAACAAACTTTTCGTAAGGGTCTCAACCCTTGCTTGGATACGCCAGTTAGAATCTCTGAAACAAATGATAGTAGAACGCTTGAATAGAAGAGTGGGAAAAGGAGTACTAAAAGAGGTACAGTTCAGCCTCGGTGAAATTCCTAGCCCCAAAGGTCTAAAGGCCATGGTTAGCCGTAGAAAATGGTTAGATATAGAGGTAGATAAAAACTATTTGGAAAGTATAAAGAAGGATTTAATTCATATAAGAGATCCTGAAATCCGAGATGCTCTTTCACGCACAATGATTAAGGATGCTAAACTTCGAAGTTCTCGAGAAGATCAGAAATTGGAATCCCCATTCAGATCATGAGTAAAAAGGGGTTCTAATATTTTTAACCCTGCCCCCCTACCCTTGGAGGCCTCTACGAGAACAAGCTTTCCTTGAGACTTTATGTTAGGATAGACAATCTGTAGTTTTTTAGGCTCAAGCATGGTTTCCCTGAGATTGTACATCAGGTCTCCAAGTCTGACAACAGGAAATATAAGGTACACTTTACCTTTCGGTTTTACCAGGTATCTTGCAACTGTTAATGTATCTTGTAAAGAGCATTCGATCTCATGCCGAGCTATGGCTTTTTGATAATCCGGGTTAATCCTTCCAGAATTTACCTTTCGATAAGGTGGATTGCTAAACACTATATCGAAAGTCTCTGCCTTAAATAATTCCTTTAGATTGTTTATATTTTCATGGATGATTGTAATCCTTTTGGAAAGATCGTTTAACCCAACACTTCTGCTTGCCATTTCAGCCATGTCCTTCTGAATTTCAACCCCTACTATCCTGTTAATTTTGGTTCTGTGAGCTAATAAAATGGGTATTATGCCACATCCGGTACCTAGCTCGATGATAGATTCAACTTTGGGGACACCAACAAAATTTGCAAGGAGTATAGCATCGATAGAAAATCGGTATCCGCCTCTTTTTTGAAGGATCTTTAAATCTCCACTTAATAAGTCATCAAGGGTTTCGTCATCTTTGATAACTTGATAAGGTTTTTGCATGACAGACTCTTAAAAAAGGTAGGTCTTAATCAGGGATTACCCCAAGGATACTGTTAATTACTAATCCAGAAGGGAGTTTC
>JAZDLJ010000320.1:0-7587 GCA_043802115.1 bacterium
CTTTTTGAATTTTCTACGCTCGCTTCCCTAAAATTGCCAAAACTCGCTACGCTCAAACAATGGCAATTTTTGGGGAAGCTTCGCTAAGAAAATTTACAAAAAGCCTACTAATAACTCGCTCTAGCAAAATTTCTGCAAACCCAATAAGCACTAGAAAAAATGAATCCCATTTAACTACACCAGTGCCTAGTGCGTCAAAGTAACGATTAATCCCTTTTTCTTTATCCATTATTATTACCCCTGATTATTGCCTTCAAGGTGTTATCTATAAACATCTTCTATCTGAAAATCTATTATCTTAAGAATAGCGAACCTTTTTAAAATTGTCCAGTACTTTTAATTGGTTGCCTCCGAGGCTAGATACTTTTTTCTATTTTCCCTGTAATACATGATAATGTAGGATATGGAAAAGTTTGGTTTTAGCTAAAAATAATTATTGACACTAAATTGTCCTGGGGGGGTATTCCTATTCCACAAATGGGGTTAGAGCAAGTGGATGTAAAAGAATAACAATAAGAAAACTGGGAAAGGAGGTGAGGGAGCTTAGGCATTTACAGATCATAAATTTATAAAAAACAAGTTGCCAAATTTTTACCATCTAGTATAATTTAAATAGAATAAGAATCCTAGAGAATAATTCTGTGAATCAAGAAAAAGAAGCAAAAGTAAAAGAGCGGAAAACTTATACAGCCTGGCATATAGGCCTGGCAGATGTCTTAGATTATTTCCTAGAGCCAAAGGATATAGAGGTTCGTCCCTTTGAAAAATTAGGGTCACTCCCTCTTGAATCTGATTTTATCCTTATCAACAAAAAGAGGCTTGATGATCTTGAACATCAATATCCTGATTTACTCTTTATGCTCCCTTATCTAGGAAGATATACAGTAATTGAGTATAAAAGTCCATCAGATACCCTTCGATTTAGGGATTTTGACAAGGCCAGGGCCTACTGGCTTTTGATTAAAGAAAAGTATGGCTTAGCCTATGATAAAGATATCCATATAATTAGCATGGCCTCAAGATTTCAGACAGGATATGGAGAATATATAGAAGGTAATGGCTATCAATTTCAAGAGCAAACTAAAGGTATTTGGGGACATATCGATAATCATCATCATTTTTATTGGATGGACTTAACTACAATTGGCCATGAAGACCCAAAGAGCTTTGTAAATCTCTTTAGTTTAAATCACAAAGAATATAGAAACAAGGATAAACTTGTAGAGATAAGGCATTTTGAGGTGTTAAGTTACATCTTACAGAATATATTTATTAATAAGGAGGCGCATATGACCAATATAGAGATTCGTGAATTACCAGAGTTTATAGAGTCAATGGATTTGATAAAAAAGAAGTTTTGGGAATCAGTACCAATAGAGGAGAGGTTGAAAGGGTTAAAGCCTGAAGAGAGGATAAAAGGGTTGAAGCCTGAAGAAGTACTGGAAAGTTTTAAACCTGGAGAAAGGCTGGCAGGTTTAAAGCCTGAAGAAATTCTTGAAGGATTAACACCTGAAGGATTAAAAAAATTTCTAAAGATTATTAAAGAACGTCGAGATCAATCAGAATAACATCTCCCAATGAATCAAAAAGTTACAGCGCTAATTCCAGGTATTTTTTTTTATTCCCGATTGCTAGATTTTGGTCTCCACTGTTTTTCAACCACCCAGCCGTTAGATGCGGAACTAATGAGGTCAAACCTCGGTATGTATGGCTTAATATCTAACAAGGGTGTCCCATCAAGACCGCTAACAACTAAGATATTGCCTTCTCGGTGCAGTAGTTGGACAATAGACATGCCGATTCCATTCGGGCGGCAAGGGTGCCGTGAAGCATAGATTCCATGTGGTTCTTCATCAAAAAATGTAGGACTCACCAATTTGATCTCCCCTGCTCGATTAAACAAGTATAGCAAACGATAAGAAACTAAGAACAAAAAGATAAACTTATAAAAGAGATAAAGTAAAAAGCGACTTTATCTCCTTTATAAGTTTATCTCAAAACTGACTATTTCCTGTCCCTTGTTTTGTCTCTTGTCTGTAGATTTTGTATTCGCTTTACTGAATTCTGAATATTCCTTTAAACGGTTACAAAAATCAAAAACATTACCGAGACTGGAGGCTGTCCCTTTAAGGATGACAGACCTTTCCTTATTTTTATCTGATCTTATCTCAAGGCTTTCAATAACAGTATTCTCATCACTGACTCTATTTTGGATTTCATATAATATTTGGTAGGGACTGTTTTTTTCTTGGAGATATTTTTCTATGGTATTATTTAGCTCCTTTTTTTTAGTCAAATCTACAATTTTTTCTTCTTTTTCTTTTAAGTAATTATTTAAATTCGACTGATATTTTTTAATCCGATCAATCTTTAACCAAAAAAAACCTGAAAAAATGGTAGTTATATAGATGATTAATATCCCACAGAAAATTAAGGCCTTAGCCTGCTTTTTGATTGTATTTCTTATCTCTAACTCAGGGAGGAGAAAAGAGATACATGGTGAATAGTGACCAAATCTAAATCCAAGGAGAGAAGAGAGGGATATCTGGGGGAGAGGGTTTGACTGTTGGTTTTCCTGATCAGATAATAAATAGATAGATGGCTGAACTGAATTCAGTTCAAGTCTTGCAGTCAGGTCTACAGTGTCTATTGGCAAATTAAGTTTTGTTTGTAATTCATTAATCTCTAATTTGTGGATAATTTTCGCCCCGGTAATTATCATCTTTGTTGGTTTGATGGCGATACTATCCTGAGAAAATGAGGAGATAAAAAGGACCTGATTGATTTTTTCAACTATCCCATCAATAGATTCTTTACCTGTAAGAAGATCACTCCCATTATAGTTACTTATATTGGTGCTGGCTACTATTTGTCTATTTTCTATAAACAGGAGTTCTATCCCCTCTACACCTAAATCCATCAGGAGTATGGGCACATTATTTGGATTGACTTCATTATGAAACAGATTAAAAACCCTAAGTACTCCAAATGAACTGAGGATCATCTCTTCAGAGTATATCCCTGCCTGCTGGATAAGGGAATGAAGATTAACTATCTCTTGTTTGTTAATGATTGAAAAGAGGACATAGGTATATCCATCATGGGTTTTCTGCCCGATTAGGTAACCGGTTAAGATATCATCCTTTTTATAGACTGTTTGATGAACAATATTTAATTCTACCATCTTCTTGAGTTCATCTGGATTTTGAGTAGGGAGTTTTTGTTCTCTTACTATGGCCAAATCTCTGGGGATTGAAATGATTACCGAATCCGTTGAGATATTATGTTGAGTTATTAGTTGCTTTAATTTTAGGCTCTTGCTTTGTTGAGATTCAGCAAAGTCAAGCTGCGATAAGACAATCAGGTGTCCTCCCTGGCCTTTTTTTCTTTCCTGGGCGATTATCTTTATCCAGCTCTTACTTATCTCAATGATTGTTGATGATTTCATAACGTCTTTTCCATCCTAATCTCTGCTTTCTTATTATTATAGCTGACAATTATTCGATCTTTTAGGATCATCATTATTTCTAACTCTCTTATCTTTTGACCAACATGTAAAAAATTGCTTTTTTGTTCCTTTGTGTCTTCGATTACCACGTAAGGTTCGGCTTGTTGGATAATACCTCTTATCTTTAAATCTTTAATAGTATCTTGAATATATGTCTCCGCAAGGTCTTTTGTATCTTCTGGTTTTGTTTGTTGGGTTGTCTCGTTTCCTGCTGGACCTTGTTCAGCGCCCTTGATTAAGAAGATATTTCTTTTTTTAATTGCTTCAACAAAACCTGATCTTGAAGGGAGGTTGGTCCCTATTTCGGAGGATAGATCACTTGAGATTAACTTTTGGTTAGAGAATATTTCTGGAGGATTAAATACTAACGGATAAACTTGATTTTGATAAAAAAGATATCCAAAGATGATGGTCAGGATTATAGCTATTACTAATAAGGAAAAATTAAAAAAATTTAGATCAATTTTTTCAATCTTTATGCGGTTTAATAAGGATTTAAACTGTCGAAAGACTTTATATCCAAATTTAGACTTGGCGAGATTCCCTTCTTCCTGAGAGGCTGAAGCGAGGTCAATAAGTTCTTCAAGTTTTTTGATGTTATCTTCTTTGGGCATATCTTACAAGATGTTAAAGGCACAAAGGCACAAAGGCACAAAGTTTTTTAAGGTTTTTCCCTTTGTGCCTCTGTGCCTTATTTTTTAGAGTAGTCTATTTAAGAACTTCCTTAAAATCCTTCACAGCAAGGCCAACTCTAGCGACTAAATCAGGACTATTTATATGCTTTTCAATGATATTTACCACAGCACTACCCACGACCACTCCATCTGCAGCCAAAGATACCTCTTTTGCCTGAGTGGGATTAGAAATCCCAAAACCTACAATGATTGGAAGTACTGTTGATAATTGAATCTGTTTGACCTTATCTCGAATAGTTTCGGATAGTTGGTTCCTTGTACCAGTGACACCTGTTAGAGAGACATAGTAGATAAAGCCTCTACTTTTTTTTGTAATTAGAGCTATCCTTTTTTCTGAGCTTGTAGGGGCAAGGAGAAAAATTGAATCGAGTCCTTTATCTTTAGCCATTTCTACAAATTCATTATCCTCATCAGGAGGTAAATCAGGGATTATTACTCCATCAACTCCGGCCCTTAGACTATCTGAAATAAACTTATCATACCCATACTTGTAGATAGGATTATAATATCCCATTAGGACGATAGGAAGATCTACGGACTGTCGTACATCTTGAACTAATTTTAAGATTTTTTTTAAGTTAGTCCCACTCTTTAAGGCACGAAGCGAGGCCTTTTGGATAGTACGCCCATCTGCAACCGGATCTGAAAACGGAATGCCTAACTCAATGAGGTTTACTCCTTGGTTAGCAATCTCTTTTACCAATGATTTTGTTATTTCCAGAGTTGGATCACCAGCAGTAATATAGATTACCAAGGCCTTTTTCTTTTCCTTTTTTAATTGCTTAAATTTTTCTTCAATTCTTCCCAAGCTTTACTCCTGCTAAATCTGCAATCTGATTTATATCTTTATCCCCTCTCCCAGAGAGGCAGACAATAATAATAGTTCCTTCTTTTACACTTGGAGACATCTTTTTTACCTGGGCAATAGCATGACTGCTCTCCAAGGCAGGGATAATCCCTTCTTCTTCTGAACAGATTTTAAAGGCTTCAATAGCCTCATTATCAGTTACGGTAAAATAATTTGCACGTTTGCTATCTTTATAAAAGCTGTGCTCAGGGCCTACCCCTGGATAATCTAATCCTGCCGAGATTGAATGAGCCTCCAGTATCTGGCCATTTTCATCCTGTAAGATATAACTCTTACTTCCGTGAAATATTCCAATTGTCCCGGTTGAAAGACTTGCCCCGTGTTTATTTGTACTTAATCCAAGCCCTCCAGCCTCAGCACCAATAAATTTAACATCTCTTTCTTCAAAAAATGGATGGAATAATCCGATGGAATTGCTTCCACCACCAACACAGGCAACGAGGTAGTCAGGCAGTCTTCCTTCAACCTCCAGAATCTGTTTTCTGGCCTCTTTTCCAATAATAGATTGAAAATTCCTAACTATTAGGGGGAAAGGGTGGGGTCCCACTACTGAGCCGATTATATAATGAGTATCTACAACATTTGTAACCCAATCTCTAAATGCCTCGTTTGTAGCATCTTTTAAGGTCTTACTACCAGACGATACTGGAATAAGCTCTGCTCCAAGAAGTTTCATCCGAAAGACATTTAAAGACTGTCTCTTGATATCTTCTTCTCCCATGTAGACACAACACTTCAAACCAAACAGGGCAGCGACAGTAGCTACGGAAACCCCATGTTGACCAGCTCCAGTCTCAGCAATAATCCGTTCCTTCCCCATTTTTTTTGCTAAAAGTACCTGGCCTAAGCTATTATTTATCTTATGGGCACCCGTATGACACAGATCCTCACGTTTAAGAAATATCTTGGCCTTACCAAAGCGTGTACTCAACCTTTTAGCATAATAGAGAGGCGTTGGTCTCCCTGCATAAAAGCTTAGATAATAATCTAATTCTCTACAAAAATCCTGATCATCCTTTGCCGAATCATAGACCTTTTCCAAGTCTATTAAAGCTGGGATAAGAGTCTCAGGGACGTAGCGCCCCCCATACTGTCCAAAGTGTCCATTAAAACTCATATAACAATACTCCCCGCAATCCTTATAAACTCTCTTAATTTGTCATGGTCTTTTTTACCATACTCTTTTTCAACTCCACTACTCACATCAACCCCATAAGGTTTTACCAATTTTATCGCCTCAGCCACATTATTAGGAGTCAGTCCACCAGAAAGAATAATTTTTCCTGACTTTTCTTTAACCGCTTGAGCCAGTTTCCAATCAAAGGTCTTTCCTGTACCCCCTGGATTATCCTTACTAAATGTATCTAATAGGATTGCAGATACCTTGTATTTTCCAATTGTTTCCAGACTTGATTCGTTGGTCACCCTGAAGGCCTTTATAATCTTTTCTCTGAAGCCTAAACAAAAGGAGTGAGACTCATTACCATGAAGTTGAATGACACCAAAATTACAAAATCGAGCTATTTGAATAACCTTTTCTTTAGATTCATTTACAAACAATCCTACGGAAGAAATAAAAGGAGGTAATTTGATAATAATAGATTTGGCTACACTTGGTTTTATATATCTGGGGCTTTGTTTATAAAAGACGAAACCCAGGGCATCTGCACCAAAATCTATAGATGCCTTTGCATCTTCTAAGTTAGTGATCCCACAGATCTTTACCTTGACCAATGTATTTCCTCAATAAAAACAATGGTTCTATCATTTTCCATAACTAAGTCTCTCAGCTAAATAGCTTGGTAGGCCTGCCTCTAATATTTTTTCCTGAGCAACTGTAATATCATATGGGACTCTTTTTATTTCTACTGTATTCTTTTCGGGATCATAGACAGCATAGGAAGCTAGAGGAATGCCATCCCTTGGCTGACCAACACTCCCTACATTAATAAAATATTTGTATTCTTCCTTTATGTCCAGTCTTCGATCTGGTTTTCCAACAAGATATTGTTCATCAGTAGTTTTTATAAATATTGCAGGTCGGTGTGAATGGCCAATAAAGCAGAGATGATTATTAAAACCTAAAAAATTCTTTTTTGCATCATAAATATTCGTTATATATTCCCAGATAAGAGGATTAGTTGGAGACGCGTGCACAAGGGTAATTTTAGCAACCTTTTCACTTATTGGTAACTCTTGGAGATATTTTTTATCTTTATCTGAAAGTACATTCGCTGTCCACACAGTAGAAGCTTTCGCATAAGGATTAAAGTTGTCAATACTTGTCATTCCAATGGCTGCATAATCGTGGTTCCCGGCTAAAGAAATTGTTACATTTTTTTGGACAAGATCAATACAATCTATAGGATTAGCTCCGTAACCTACAATATCACCTAACGAATATATAACAACATCTTTAATCTGGTTTACTTCTTTTAAGACCGCCTCGAAGGCTTCCAGGTTACTATGGATATCTGAGATTATTATTATTTTCATGTAATTATCAGTCCTTCATC
>JAZDLJ010000321.1:0-6231 GCA_043802115.1 bacterium
CTTTTTGAATTTTCTAAGCTTGCTTCCCTAAATTGCCTAACTCGCTTCGCTCAAACAGAGGCAATTTTACGGGAATCTGTGCTAAGAAAATTTACAAAAAGCCTACTAAATAACTCACTCCAGCAAAATTTTTGTCTTCTCCTGCCCTAGATACCAAGAGAATACAACATTTATTTTGGAAAGATGTCTATTTTAAAAGATTATCTATAAAGGGTGATTGAAGGTAATGTTCCATTTTAGAGTTGGTCTCACTCTGAAGGGCAGAGCCCCAACTTAAAAAATTCGATTCCTTATTGAATTAAAAAGTCCGATTCCCTGTGAACCAATACCCCCAATTTTTTACTTAATCTTGATTCCTGATTTATGCTATACTAATCCCTCGTTAATTCTATTTTTGTTTACCTGTATAGTATAAATGTGAAATTGTTTTCGTTAGTAAAATTTTTATGCTATTGCCTTGGGAGGATGCAAAAAAAATAAAACATCCCCTGGATATAAAGTTAAAAAGCGACTCTATATCCAGGGGATGTAAGGAGATTAAAGGATGTGGATAAAAATCAAGAGAAAGATTGAACGTCCGGTTGATGTTTATCTTTTTCATAGACGAGTAAAAAGGCATCTTTCCTATCGACAAGGGGAGTGTTTAAGGTGTGGTAAGTGTTGTAAGTTAATCTTTAAATGTCCAGCCTTAGAAGAGAAAAATGGGATATTTCGTTGTCGGATCTATAACTTACGGACCAGGGTGTGTAAATTATTTCCGATAAAAGAAGAAGACCTAATGAATGTAAATTCTGAGTGTGGATTTTACTTTACTCCTTTTAATAGGCCACTTAATAGACCACATAAGGAAACTACTATTAAGTGGTTAAGTAGGTGAGCAGGTTGGAGATGCAGGAAATAGAACCTTTAAAAATTGTTGATTATCTTCAGCAAATAAGCTCTCCAGTCTACGTTATCCCTTTAGCTGATTTAATGAGAAGGGGAGAGGAAAATATATGTTTAATCCATGATGAAACCTTATTAAACCTCTGGGCAAATGGAATCGTATCTATTAAATTAAAGAATTCTGAGGATTTAGGGCATTTTAGGGAACAGATGGTCAAACTGAATTTTTTTTCTACCACCTTTTTAGTAGAAGCAGAGAGAAAGATCATTCGGGTAGGGCAAAATCTTCTAAATCGTCTCAATAATGTACAGGGCAATATTAGCCAGATCTGGAAAGAGAAATTGCCATCAAAGGCTTTTTTTCCTCTTTTGGAATTATTTTTTCGTAAGGGTGAGTTGTCAGTTTTTGAAAAAAAACTGTCATCCCTACAGGCGCTAATACTTCAAGCCTATAAGATTAAGATAGAAGAGTGGAGACAAAAAGAGGTCTTTGATGCCTCCAGGAAAAAAATAGACATCAATATAATAAAAAAATATCAAGACCAATATGACGCAGAGATAAAAATAACAGTCAAAAGATTAGAAGATGTCTTAAATTTTATAATATCTTTTTATGACCGAAAGTGGGGGTTGTTTTTAAATTTTAATGAAAAAAAAAAATCATGACACCTTTTATCTAGCCTTTGTATTAGCCACAGGGTCGTCCCTTGTCTTCTATTATGTCTTTCATTTTTTTCAATCATCTCATGGAAAGAGTCTGGTTGGTAAGAGCCTTTGTGTAATCATTGCCCTTGTCTTTATCTGGGGTATCGTAGATATCTTATGTAACTATATAAGTCTTGTAAAAGAAGATGACCAATTTGCAAAATTTCGAGATGAATTTGCTCCAGAGAAAAAGGAAGATCTTCAACAACAATTTGCCAATTCTATTATTGGGAATAGATTTATTACAATCTTAAGACTTAAAGATTCTCTCTCAGAGATCAGTCATGAGATACTTACCGATATCCTCTCAGCAAAGGAAAATACCCGGGCTGTCTTCGCTAAATATTTTCTTGGCGCCTGCGTTATGCTGGGTTTATTAGGTACCTTTCTGGGGCTTTTAGAAACAGTTAGCGGTGCTTATATAGCTATAGAATTGCTTGATAAATCAGACCAGTTGATTAAAAGTCTCCATCAACCCTTAGGCGGGATATCCTTGGCCTTTGGAACCAGCATAGTAGGGATTATCGCTTCTTTAACCTTAGGTTTTACCTATGTTTTTTTATACCGTCGGCAGATTCTTTTTTTATCGGAACTAGAGGAGTATACCCAAACAGTGCTAATCCCAACAATAACTAAATCATCAGGCAAGATGCTTGATGAGATAGTAAGTGAATTGAGGGCTATAAAAGGCTCAAATCTGTTTCAAAAATTATTTTTAGGGATTGAGGACTCAATTAATCGTCATGTAGAGTTAATTAGTACTCTTTTACAGTCTAATACAGAAAGAAACATAGATAGGATTAATAAATTTTTTGAAGAGGCAACTAAGGTTCAACAAGATGCCTCAAAGACATTTATTAATCAATGGACAGGTTTCTTTGAGAAAGAAATTGCTAAGAACAGAACGACAATAGAAGACAATCTAAAGGATTTTAATCAAAAGTCACTTGAAAAGAGTGAGAGACTATATCAACAAAATATAGGACTTTTTAGCCAAACGTCCCAGGAAATTAAGACATTGAATTTAAACCTGTATGAGGCTCAAACTATGTCCCTGAAAGCTTTGGAACAAACAGTTAGTACCTTAAGTAAGAGTACGCAGGAATTCAATGAGACTATGCAGGATGAACAAAAAAGTTGCGAGGTTGTCTTAACTAAGTTTACTGAAGTAGGCGAGATGTTAGAAGAAATGGGGGCATTGGTTCAAAGTAATCAGATACAGATGCAGGCAGCCTCAAATATGTTTGTTCATGGAGTTGATAAGATATTAGAATATTTTTATCAACAAAAAGAGAAAGAAAAGGGGGAAAAAGATTTTTTAGAAAAACTGGAGACAAGTTTAAACCTCTTCCATGAGCGGGCTGGGAGTGTTTTGTTGGAGTATACTGCCAGGAGTCGTGAGGTCTTTTCTGGTTTGATAGAAAATCAGATAAATTTGAATAGGGAGTTTGGGAAGATAAAAAAGACAAAGGAAATTTAATTAGGGAGATGATCATTATTTATGGATGTAACTAAAAGTAAGGTATTGAGTGATACTCACCCCGATATAGAAGAATATATGCTCAAAAGATGGCGAGAGATGCCTTCCTGGGAAAAAATGAAACTTGTAAATGATATGTCTATGACAGTTTGTCAACTAGCGCTCACTGGTTTGAAAAGACGTTATCCTAATATGTCTGAAGAAGAAGAGAAGAAAAGGATGGCTGGTTTATTCCTTGGGAGAGATTGGGCTATTAAACTGTTTGGGTGGGATCCAGACATAAATGGCTATTAATGCTGGCTGAACCATTAAAAATAACTCTCTTAGTTATAGATGTATTTATTAAACTTAATGTGCCCTATTTTATAGGCGGATCATTAGCTAGTTCTATGCATGGTATTCCAAGATCAACAATGGATGCAGATATTATTGCAGATTTACACGCTAAAGATGCTAATCCTTTTGTAAGTTTGCTTGAGCAGGATTTTTATATAAACGTAGATATGGTAAAGAGGGCTATTAGAGATAGAGATTCATTTAATATAATCTATCTAACGACGATGTTTAAAATAGATATCTTTATTCTAAAATCAGATATCTTTTCTAAGACAGAGTTTCAGCGCAGACGAGAAGAGATTTTGATTCATAACACATCTAGAACAGTTTTTGTCTCAACCCCTGAAGATACAATCCTTCAAAAGTTAATGTGGTTTAAGGCTGGTGGCGAGGTTTCAGAGAGACAATGGACTGATATAATGAATATGATAAAAGTACAGGGCGAGCGACTGGATTTAGTGTATCTAAAAAAATGGGCAAACGAATTAGGTGTCATAGCGTTGCTTGAAAAGGCTTACTAACACCTAATACCCGAACCCTGATACTTGATTTATAATATGTCCATCAAAATCAACAACCCCTTTGAACAGGAATTTTGGCCATGTTTTACAGATATAATCTGTGGCCTATTAGCTCTTTTTGTTTTTATCCTTGTCATCTCTTTGTTTCACCAATCAACCCAGGCCAGACAAATTAAGGCCCAGGAACAAAAACTCCTGGTGATTAAGAAACGAAATGAAAAGCTGGAAGAAGATTTACAAGGGGCAGTCAAGGCGGGACTTATTACTATAGAAGATGGACATATAGATATAATGGCCAATATTTTATTTCCAGTTGGATCGAATAAGGTTAGCAAGGCCGGAAGGAACTTACTTAAAGAATTGTCTAGCCCGTTGAATAATTATATATTAGATAGTCCAGATATGATTATGGTGAGTGGATTTACTGATGATATCCTAATTAGGAATCAAAAATTTCCTTCAAATTGGGAACTTTCAACTGCAAGGGCTACTGAGGTAGTAAAGTTATTAATTACCTTTGGTGTTCAGGCAAATAAGGTATTTGCTGCTGGTTTTGGTGAGTTTCATCCTATTGTTGTCAATAGTGATGAGGTAAGTAGAAAAAGGAATCGTCGGGTTGAGATTAGTAGGGTACCGGTTCAATTGCCTTAGGAATCAGGAGAACAGACAATGACGAAAAAAATACCGTATGGCATAGCAAGTTTTGAAGAAATAAGAGAAAATGATTATATCTTTATCGATAAGACAAGCTACGTAAGGGATTTAGAAAATTATAAAGTCCCTGTCTTTCTACGGCCTCGTCGTTTTGGTAAGAGTCTCTGGTGCTCTCTCCTTGAATGCTATTATGATATTAACAGAAAGGATAAATTTGATTTTTTATTTGGTGAGCTAGATATTGGCAGGAACCCAACCTTAAATAAAAATAAATATTTGGTGATGCGTTTTGATTTATCCAAGGTAGCAGTTAAGAATGATCTAAATTTTATTGAACGGACGTTTTCGAGTATATCTCAAGATTCGATTAATAGCTTTATCGCCATGTATAAAAAAGATTATCTTAAAGATTTTTTCTATAAGGAAACATTGTCCCCTTCTGAGGTGCTATCCAAGGTTTTATCTTATATCAAGGATAATAACCTTCCGCCTGTTTATCTAATTATAGATGAATACGACAATTTTACTAATCAGCTTATCACCACTCATCAAGACGGATTATATTATGAATTAACCACAGGGGATTCCTTCTTCAGGAGCTGGTTTAAGGTAATAAAGGCAGGCGTTGGAGAGCGGACGATAGACAGGATATTTATCACAGGGGTTTTACCTATAACAATTGATGATCTAACCAGTGGCTTTAACATTACGGAGATTATCACCTTAGAGGAAAATACCTTAAGTATGTTAGGTTTTACACAAGAAGAGGTAGATAAGTATATAATGGAAGTATATGAAAATTATAAATTGGACAAGGCCAATATGGAGGAGATAAAAAAGATCCTTCAAGAAAATTTTAATGGTTATAAGTTTCTTCCAAATGCGGATACCCCTTTATACAATTCAACTATCTTAACCTATTTTTTAAAAAAATTGGCTCTAAGTGGGGGTAAAATTCCTCGTGAGATAATAGATGAAAATCTTCGTACTGATTTAAATTGGATCAAGAGGCTTACGCAAAAGGAAGAAAATGCTAAGGAGATGCTGGAGACATTACTTCTGGAGAAAGAACTACCCTATGATAGTAAGATGATCACTTCTAAGTTTAACATGAACCAGTT
Organism: bacterium; assembly: GCA_043802115.1. Classification (GTDB taxonomy): domain Bacteria; phylum SZUA-182; class SZUA-182; order JAZDLJ01; family JAZDLJ01; genus JAZDLJ01. The sequence goes on from JAZDLJ010000321.1 coordinate 5,703, forward strand.
CTTTGAAAAGGACTTTTATTCTCTAAGCCTCTTTTATCTTGGTATGCTCACCTTTAAGAACAATTTTAAGATGCAATTCCCCAATCTAACTATAAAACAGATTTTTACTGAGTATTTTAATGCCATTGAAAATATAGAGGTCTCCAAGGGGTACACGGACATATTTGAGCGGTTTGTTGAAGATTTAGATATAGAAGCCCTGTTCCAAGGGTATTGGGATGTCTACGTAAAACAGCTACCAGCTCAGATATTTGATAAGGTCAATGAGAACTTTTATCGAACCACTTTTTATGAGTTATGTACTAGATATCTTTCTCATGTCTTTACCTTTGCTATTGAAAATAACTATCCAAGTGGGAGAGTTGATTGGGAGATGCTAGGAAAGTTCCATACTAAATATAAACACCAGAAATATTTGATTGAGTTTAAATATTTCAGCAATGCAGAAGGTGGTAAGTTAAAGTTATTAAGGTTAAAGAAGTCTAAGGAGAAGGATATCGAACAGATCAGACTTTATGAGAAGGATATC
>JAZDLJ010000323.1:0-7687 GCA_043802115.1 bacterium
TTTTTTGAATTTGATGCTTCCTTTTCCTAAAATCTAAAGGGCTAAGTTATTATCTAAACTTAAATACTAATAAATGATACTTTGAAATAGTATTATTAATCTTTGCAAATTCTCTCGCAAATTCGTTTGACCTACAATAATAAATAATCTTATTCTTATCGCTTATATAGCCAATACGAAATTTTAAAATTCGATAAAGCCTATAGAATAATAAAATAAAGCCAAAACCATTACAGAATAACAATAAGTATAAAATATAATTTGCTAAATTTATAGTAGTTCCAAAATGACCAAAAATCATAGTAAAAAATAATATCCACGGCACAATTATAAATAATAATCCTAAAATTATTAACTTTTTTAATGAGGATAGAGATTCAGAACAAATCGGATACTCAATTTTATAATTTTTATATCCAGCAGCCATTAATTGCCCTGGAATAGGGAGAAACCACTTTGCTTTTTTAAATTTTCGTTTAAATTTTTTCTCATGCTCCCTGTATTCACAAAATGGACATGCTTTGGGATAATTAGGAGGGTAATTATCTACTTCAATAACATACGGCATCTTCCACTCCTTTTGTTAATACAACTACACTACGAACAGGTTAAAATTTAAACTTTTTTTTTAAAAGTATTTCACTTTAATTTAGTAAATTAACGCTTAAACCACATAATGTTATACTTATAACACTATGTGAACAAGGAACTCACCGACGTATCATCATAGATCCTCTTGATTGCCTCACCCAATAAATTTGCCACAGAAAGAACTGTAACCTTCTGACATTTTTTTTTGATTTCATCTGTCTTAATAGTATTAGTAACAACAAGTTCTTCTAATAACGATTCATTAATCCTTTGAATCGCAGGCCCAGATAAGACTGGATGAGTACAACAAGCAACTATCTTTCTTGCCCCGGCCTCTTTTAAAGCTGAGACTGATTGTGTTAGTGTCCCTGCAGTATCAACTATATCATCCGCCATGATAACGTTTTTATCCTTTACATCTCCGATAATATTCATAACTTCTGAGACATTTGCCTTTTCTCTTCTCTTATCTATAATAGCTAACGAGGCATTCAACTTTTTAGCATATGCCCTAGCCCGTTCTACTCCACCCGCATCAGGTGAGACTACTACTATATCAGTCATCTCCTTTTGTTTAAGATAATTAAGTAAGACTGGCGTTGCAAATAGATTGTCTACTGGTATATTAAAAAAACCTTGGATCTGACCAGCATGTAAATCAACAGTCAAAACTCTATTAGCCCCTGATGTAGTAATTAGATTAGCTACCAGACGGGCTGTAATTGGCACCCTCGGCTGTACCTTCCGATCTTGACGAGCATAACCATAGTATGGTATTACGGCAGTTATTCGTCGCGCAGATGCCCTTCTCAAGGCATCTATCAAAATTAACAGTTCCATAAGATTCTCATTAGCCGGTGTAGAAATTGATTGGATCACATAGACATCAGAGCCTCGAACATTTTCATTTATCTGAACAAAGATCTCTTGATCACTAAACCTTGTTATATCTGCATTAACCAACTCAATACATAGGTGTTGAGAAATCTCTTCTGCAAGAGGTCTGTTAGCATTACCTGAAATTACTTTTAGATGCATTGCCATATAAAAAATTCCTCTTTTTATGGAAAATATCTGTCTAAAAAAAGTAATGATTGATGAGGATGCTAACCTACAGCATCCTCATTAATTCATTATGGCTGGGGCGGGAGGATTCGAACCTCCGAATGCGGGCTCCAAAAACCCGTGACTTACCGCTTGTCGACGCCCCAAAATAGTTAACTGTGATCAGTTAACAATAATCAGGTATTATTTTTTATTGATCACTGATGACTGTTAATTGATTATTGTCTACTGCCTTTACCACCTTCGTCCAATATCCCTTATTTAAACAATAAGACAACACCTCCTGGGCCTTCATATAATCAACAAACATCCCAAAGAAAGTAGGCCCGCTCCCACTCATACCCACAACCTCTGCTCCTGATTCCAATAAAAGCTCCTTAATCTTCTTCAACTCTGGATACCTAGCTAAAACTGGTATTTCTAAATCATTTTTTAGATATTCTTTTATCTTCCTAATATCTTTCAATTTAGAGAAAAACGCCGATATTTTAATAGCACTTTCTTGTTTTGTCAAGTTAAAAGTAATATCTTCCCAAAATGTCCGTTGCTTCTTGCTTATTGTCTGCTGTTTATCCTTCGTTCTTTGCCCCTCGTTTTCCTTTATGCCTATTCTTGAGGCGAAGACTTCATACGCCCATTTCGTTGAGATCTCAAAACCAGGATTGACTAATAAAAATCTCCATTCTGGTAAATCCTTTAAAGGTGTTAACCTCTCCCCCTTCCCCTCTACTAGAGCCGAACAACCATCAATAAAAAAAGGGATATCTGCCCCTAACTTCCCACCGATCTCTTTAAGTTGTTCTTTACTTAGTTTTAAATCATACAGTTTATTTAACACTAAAAGTGTTGTAGCGGCATCACTACTTCCTCCACCAAGTCCGGCAGCAATAGGAATATTTTTCTTTAATTTTATCTCATATCCTAAATTAGTATCCTTACCCTCCAAGAGTAATCTTGCTGCCTTGAACACAAGGTTATCATCATTTTTTAAAAAAGCATCACATTTTAGACAAATTCCTTTATCTTTTTTTTTTTGAAATATTAATTCATCATACAAGTCTATAGGACGTATAATGGATTGAATATCATGATAACCATCATCTCTCTTTCCAAGAATGGCTAAATTTAGGTTTATCTTTGCAGGGGCAAAATAGATGGCGTATTTACTAGTTAGTGAACCCCTTCTCTCAGTGCTGTTGATAATCATTGTCCATTTTTTCTCTCAGCCTCTCATCTTCTCTCTGAAGCATTTTCTTTTCACTCTGAACCTATCCCAAAATTAAAAAAAACTGAACTTTAGGATAAGTTCTACCAAACCTCAACCTCAATATTCTTTTCCGACACAGTTTCAATAAATACTTTACTGTCTGAAAATTCTAGCCGTTTTACCTCTTCAGCAAAATTAGATGCTGTTGTATACACCTCACATTGAGGGAAATCAATACTCTTTATATATTTTGAGTTAGAGAGAAGATCATCTATAAACTTCCTACTATTTAATCTTGTAATATTTATAAAGGAGAAGGTTATCTTCTCCGATGACATAATATAATCTGTCTTAAGAAGATATGTCTTTAAATCCTTCAGGTATACCTGAAGTTTAGCCGAAAAAAAGAGTCTATCTTTTACCATCTTCTCTTCTGTTGAAATTACCTTTACATATCGATCTATATTAAGCTCCTTAATAATATTAGATAGACAATCTTTTATTAAAATAGGATCTTCATAATACTGTATGCCATAGGGTCTCAAACAACCCTCCTCTTTTGGTCTCTCATACAGGGTAATACCTATGTCTTCTAATCCTTTTTTTAAGGCCTTTTTTAGGATGGTTTTTTCTAACATTCCCCGTACTGTTTCTAATTCTTCACTTATATCGGTTGCACCAAAAAAACTTTTAATCCATTTTCCTTGATCATCGTAAAATCCGCATACCCCCAAGGAATCTTCAATAATATAAATCCTCTGTTCATCTACTAAATTTTCTACTCCTTTTACCTGTGATCCTATCCTCTTTTTTCCATTGATTAACTCATCAAATTTCTCTACTAATTCCCCATTATCCTCTGAACGAAATCCTGTTACTATTTCTTTAATCATTCCCATTTGATTTACTAAGAATAAAGAAGGAAGATTACTAAGATCATACTTAAGGTTATACTTGTTGGTAATCCTTTCTTCATCATCAACTATTACAGTAAATGCTATCTTCTCCTCAAATTGCTCAAAACGTTCTAAAAATTTTTCAATCCTCTTTTTATCCAGATCAAAATCAGTATTAATTGCTACTATCTGTAATTTATTATCCCCATATTGTTTCTGAATGCTATTTAAGGTCTTTAGTTCAACATCACACGGTTTACAATATATTGACCAAAAGACAATCGCCATTGCCTTTTTCCCTATATTTTCAGAGAGAACAAAGGTATTCCCCGTTAGTGTCTTTCCTTCAAAGTGAAGGATTAAATCGTCCACTTTGAGTAATTGCCCTTGTTTATTTTTTTGGCTCTTTCTTAATGGACGAGCAGCTATTGAATAACAATTAAAGGTAAAAAAATAACTACCTAGCAAAATAAAAGCGCCTAAATAAAACTTAAGATTAAATCTAGATTGCATAGGTAACTCCTCAACCCTGCCCTTCATCCCCCAGTTTATAGACCTTTATCTCATTATTTATCACTGGGTTAAATAGTTCATCATCCAACTTCTCTACAATATTTATGTCAATAAAATCTAATTCAAAGGTATAAGATTCTGTCTTTTTAATCATCAACTTTTTTGGCAATTGATATCCATCTACCTCTTGATAATTATGGAAGGTTACCCTCATTATTTCTTTCCCTTTACTATCCATCTTTATAAAGTAGTAAACTAAATTCCCCTGAATATTAATATTCATAACCTGGTCGATGTTACCATCTTTATAGATTGTTAATTCTATTCTTTCTTCACCGTTTAGAGTTACTTGATATGCATCTATTCTTAAATCAGCCTGATTGGGATCGATTAAATAAGGGTTATTTCCAAGTATGATTGAAAATAGATTGTCTAAATCAAGATCAATACCTATCAATCTCTCGATATTATCTCTGGTTATATCTCCGTAAATAATAGTGTTAGCTGGTAGATCATAAAAGTATATCTTTTGTCCATCTGATATAACCAACGATGACGGCTGACCAAAAAAATTTAATGGTTCCAGTCTGAAAGAAAGGGGATATTTGTAAGCTAATAATGCCTTAAAAGTTTTTCTTTTGTTATCAAACAAATCTATTCTTACTTTAGCTTTAAAATTTGAACGATTAAGCTTCTTCTCCCTAAAATTATTATATATCTCTTGATAATCTACAGCTACCTCCCTCGGCTTTGTAACTGGTTCTCTTTTTTTTATCCTGGGAACACAGGCGCTTATTAATAATACTATCCCTATAACTAATATCCTCTTCATCTTTCCCTCTTAGCTTCTATTTTTCTCTCAGCTTCTCAACTTCTCATCTTCTATCTTTCTCTCAGCTTCTCAGTTTCTATCTTTTTCTTTAATTCCTCATTATTTTCATCAAGTTCTAATGACTCTTTCCACTGAATTAACGCCTTATCATTAAGTCCTTTCTTATAATAGACATCTCCCAAATGTTCATATATTAAAGGATCTTTAAGAAGATTTACTGCCTTCTCCAATTCTACCAAGGCTTTATCTAATAGCCCTTTTTTATAATATGCCCATCCTAAACTATCTAGAAAAGCCCCATTTTCAGGTTCTATGGCTAATGCCTTTTTCAACAAGGAGACCGATTCTTCTAAATTAATCCCCTTCTCTGCATACATATATCCAACATAATTGTAGGCATCAGCATACTTTGGATTTATTTTAATAGCCTTCTTAAAATATTTAACAGCCTTCTCAAATTGGTCTGACCTCTCAGAAACCATACCCAAATAAAAGTATACCTCATCTTTATCATTATCAATATCTTTAGACAATTTCAGGGCAGCCTGCAAGGTATTAAAGGCTTGAGTATAATCCTTTATATGAATATAAGCAGTGCTTAAAAAGATATAAAGGTCAATTTGTCCTGGTTTGATCTCAATAGCCTCCTTTAAAGACTCTATTGCCTCTTCATGTCTTTCTTGTTCTTCGTAAACATGAACTAATCCAAGGCAAGCATTAATTGAATCTACTGAATCTTTTGTTTTTTCCAAAAATTTCTTAAAACAATCTTCGGCTTTGTCATATTTCTTCATTTCACTATATGTAAACCCCGAATAATATAACGCATCAAGATTTTGTTCATCTCTTTCTATTGCTTGGTTAAACACATCTATCGCCTTATCAAATTCCTTTCTTTTAAAATAAATCCTGCCTATTTGTAATCCAATTCGTTCATTATAAGGCTCTACTTCTTGAATCTCCTTATATATCTTTAATGCTCCTTCTAATTTGTCCTGCAAGACCAATACTTGAGCAATCCTAAGTTGCGCTTCAATATCTCCTTTTCCTGGAGGGTCAAAATTTAACCAATCATTATAAATACTTAAAGCAGATTGATAATCTTCCATTACTTCATAGATAGTACCTAACAAACTATAGGCTGGGATAAGATCATTTTTTATTTCTATAGCCCTTCTAACATGTTTAACGGCATTATTATACATCTTTAACTTAGTGTAGGTCTTTCCTAAATAATATTCACCACTATAACTTTCTGGCACAACCTTTAAAAGGTCATCATAGACATCTATAGCCTTATTTTCCTTTCCAAGAGCAGAATAAATCCTACCTAAAAATAAATAGGCCTCTTCATTTTTATTATCAATTTTGATGATTATTTTATAAGTCTCTATAGCCTTTGGAAAATTTTCGGTAATGGTATGTAATTTAGCTAATAAAAAATATCCTTCAACATATTTAGGATCTATAATTAAAGCTTCTTGACACTGTTTAACGGCCTGGATATATTTTTTTTCTTTTATGTATGAGACCGCCAGCAATATTCTTAGAAATGGAGATTGAGGATCATGGGTAATAGCTACTTTATAATCCTCAATAGCAGAATTTCTATCTTTAGCTAGTTCGCTAAGGGTTCCTTGTAAATAATAGTAGTATGCCTCTGGAGAGCTAGCTCCTTTTTTTTCAATTAGTTTCTGGCTATCTTCACTATTTGTTTGATCAACTTGTTTAATATCCTTTCGATAGATCGTTTTTCTTAAGTAGCCACAGCTACTATTAAGAAATATGAGTAAAAAAAATGTAGTGAGTAACATCGGATATCTTTTCATCTGAAAATGTCCATTGTTAAAACACTTACAATGGTGGTAAAGTAAAAAAACTACTTTACCACCATTGTAAGTGTAGGTTATAAGCCGGGTTCTGTCCTTCCTTTAAAGGGAAGTGGTGATCATTTCTCTAGGTAAAATGTTGCCATCTCACTCCAGCAGCCTACCCGAAGGCGTAGACGGGCGATCCTTTTATGCCTTCCTATTTGGCCTTGCTCCAAGTGGGGTTTACCATGCCTTCAATGTCACCATTGAAGCGGTGAGCTCTTACCTCGCCTTTTCACCCTTACCTTAAAGATTCTTAAGGTGGTATATTTTCTGTGGCACTTTCCTTAGGGTTTCCCCCAGTCCTCGTTAAGGACCACTCTGCCCTACGGAGCCCGGACTTTCCTCTCGTTTTATCTGTAAGTTAAAGATAAAACCAGCGATCACCAAACCTACTTCTTAAGTTTAAAATAGTAAACTGAGCGCCAATTAAAATATAATATATAATTTAGATTATAGCAACAAAGAAGATCGCTTAACTTAAAAATATATAATCTCCTTCACTAGTGTCCAATTAAAGCCAAAAAGTACCTTTCTGCAATTATTAACATGTTGATTTAGCGAGAACTTTAAAATCGTCTTTATTTGAAATCGAAAAAAATTATAATAAGCCTAAATTAGGTTAACGCCTCTTATACTAGCTAATATTGGTATTTAGTTATTTTAAATCGGATAACAGAAATACAATTCTACAGATTTTAAGTGTCAATTT